>CBDUBP010000007.1:0-18812 GCA_965365415.1 uncultured bacterium
GATGTCAGGTTCATTCTATAATACAATGGCAGAAGCACTTTTGCAATAATTATGAACCCGATTGCGTTACCAAGCACGAACTGGAAATACTTGAACTGCTCGCCGTTTGGGGAGCCGACTTCACCCGGAACGGAAATAAACGTTACGCCCGAAAGCGCGGTCCCGATCATCCCGAAAGCGACAAGATACCATTTTGAGTTTTTGTTTGCGGAAAAGAAGGCATTGTTCCCGCTGTCTTTTTTGCTGACGACATGTGAAATCACGAAAAGGATCCCGAAATAGACGATCATCAGCGACAGAATGGCAATTGGAGTCATTTGTTTTATTTGCCGCCAAAATACGAAAAAGGATTAATTAAACTCAGCCTTGTGCGGACGCGGCGAAAGCCAAAAAGCATACTTTTGCAGCATGGAATTTTCTTCAAAACTTCTCGAAAAAGCAGTCAATGAAATGTCAAGGCTTCCCGGTATCGGCAAACGTACCGCGCTTCGGCTTGTGCTTCATCTACTGAGGCAGCCAAAGGAGCAAACGGCATTTTTGTCGCAGGCTTTGTCGGAGATGCGCGAATCGATACGATTTTGCGCGAGCTGCCATAATATTTCGGATACGGGCTTATGCGAGATCTGTTCAAACAAATCGAGAAACCATGCGGTGATTTGCGTGGTCGAAGATGTCCGGGACGTGATGGCGATCGAAAATACAGGGCAGTTTCGCGGAATCTACCATGTATTGTCGGGCAAGATTTCGCCGATGGATGGCGTCGGACCCGGACAGCTCAATATTGCAACGCTTGTCGATAAGGTCCGGCAGGGCGGTATTTCGGAAATCATTTTCGCATTGAGTCCAACCATGGAAGGCGATACCACAAATTTTTACATCTACAAGCAAATAAAGGATTATGATGTGGCGACCTCGGCCATCGCGCGCGGCATTTCGGTTGGCGATGAACTTGAGTATGCCGACGAGGTCACTTTGGGGCGAAGCATTTTACAGCGCGTTCCGTTCGAGAATTCGTTCCGCAGCCAATAATGACGCGGGTTTTGAAATTAGGAATGAAAAACTATCTTTGTTTGCTAAAGATTCTGATAATGAAAATATTCAAATATATTGGTGTACTTGCCGCATTTGCCTTTTTTTCGTGCGTGCCGGCAAAAGACCTGATATACTTGCAAAACAACGACGATGACGAACCCGTCAAAGCCGTGAATGCGGTGGCCCTGAAACCGTATCGCCTTCAGACGAACGATATCCTAAGCATTACGATCAAAGCGATCGATGCGAAACTGGTCGAAATGTTCAGCGGATCGGCATCGCCGCAGCAAATACAGTCCGAGCAATCGCTGTATTTCAACGGATATACAGTCGACGATCATGGCAATATCCGCATGCCTGTCCTCGACGAGGTCAATGTACTTGGTTTCACGCTTGAAGAGGTCCGCAAAAAGATCGAAGAAAGGCTCAATGCCGAGTATTTCAATGAAGAAGCGAATATTTTCGTCAATGTAAAGCTCGCAGGTTTCCGATATACGATCAATGGCGAAGTGCAAAGCCCGGGTTCGAAAGTGCTGATGTCGGAGAAAGTCAATATCCTCGAAGCCATCGCCAATGCCGGCGATATCACGATCACCGGCGACAGGAAAGCGGTGGCTGTGATCAGGCAGCTTCCGCACGGGACTGAAATCCACAACATCGACCTTACCGATGCGAAAGCCATGCAGTCGCCTTATTATTACCTGCAGCCAAACGATTATATTTACGTCAAACCGCTTCCGCAGAAAGTATGGGGAACAGGTACAACCGGAATACAGTCGCTGACCACAATCATTTCAGTCCTGACGCTGGTCACAACGACAATTCTCATTTTTGTACGATAACTGAAAGCAAATGCTTGATACAAAAGATTTTACCTTATTCGAAAATCAGAACAATTTCGATTTTAAAGGTTTCCTTATAAAAACGCTCAGCTATTGGAAATGGTTCATCGCCAGCCTGATAATAGCCTTTACGATCGCCCATCAGGTGAATATCCGCAAGGAAAAGATCTATGCGATGGATACGGTCATTGCAGTCAAAGAGGAAAATAATCCGTTCTTCACTTCAAATACCAGCCTTGTGTTTAACTGGGGCGGGACTTCCGATCAGGTTCAGAACGTCGCCGCAACGATCAAGTCGAGATCACATAACGAACTGGTCGTCAAGCGGCTTCAGTTTTATATCGAATACCTGAGCAAGCATAAGTATTATATGGCGGACGTTTATGGAGCAGTGCCGTTTTATGTTGCGCCTGACACCGCGAAACCGCAGGTTCTCAATAAGCTGATTTCGATAAAATTCCTCAGTCCGTCAACCTACGAATTGCGCATTCCTTTCGACGCGGAGCGGGCGCAGGTACTCAATTACGATACGAACGAAAGCACCTCGATACCTGTTGGTCCGGGTGATTTTGTGAAACAATATAAGATCGGGCAACCTGTAAATTTGCCATTCCTCAATGTCAGGCTTGAGCTCAGACCTGAACCCGGAAATTATGCAGGCCGCCAGTATTTTATCAGATTCCGGAATTTTGACGATGTCGTGGCGCGATATCAGGGAATTAAGACGGCAATAGATGAAAAAGCGGCATCCCTCGTGACGCTCAGCCTGCAGGGAACCAACAAGGCCCGGATGGTTGATTACCTGAATTGGACCGTCAAAACACTGATCAAATCGCAGCTTGACCGAAAAAACCAGTTTGCGACCAATACGATTGATTTTATCGACAGCACGCTTGTCGCTATGGATTCGCTCTTGCAGGATTCGGAGAAGGAACTGCAGGATTTCGCACGCAGCAGGAATATCGTTGATCTGGAAGGCAGCGGGGCAGAATTTTCAAGTCGGTTATTGTCTTACGAGGTCGAACGTGACGAGATCAACAGGAAATTGGCATATCTGGAGATGCTGAAGAAGTATCTTTTGGGATCGACCGATTTTTCAAAACTTCCCGCGCCGTCTGCTGCCGGACTTGAAGATCCAAATATCACCGCAAATGTTTCGCGGCTCATCGCCATGTCGACGCAGCGTTCCGAACTGGCATATACCGTCAAAAGCGAAAAGACATTTGCGTATTTCGACCGACAGATCGATGCAATCAAGAAAGTCCTTTTGGAAAACATTATCACGGCAAGAAATACCATCAATTATGATCTTGCGCAGGTCAACAGCAAAATTGGCGCAATTCAGGGCGACATCAAAAAACTGCCGGAAGACAAGCAGCAATATCTTAAGATCAATACGAAATACGAGCTGAACCAGGCGATCATCCAATCGTTCCTCGAGAAACGCATGGAAGCCAAGATCGTTAAGGCAGCGAACCTTTCGGACGTTCATTTTCTCGATCCTGCAAAAGACACCGGAAAAGGACTGATCGGACCAAACACCAGCGTAAATTATATCATGGCGTTCTTCCTCGGCCTGATCGTGCCTCTGTTCTTCGTGTTCGGAATATTCTTCGTCGAGAATGCCATCTTAAATACGGAAGACATTGCAAAGCTGACCAAGATTCCGATCATTGGCGTGGTGGGTGTCAAACACAACCAATCGAACCTCTCGGTTTTCGAGCGCCCTAAATCGGCATTGGCCGAATCCTTCCGCGCGATCCGTTCGTCGCTGCAGTTCCTATACAAAAAACAGCAGACGCCCGGCGCAAAGACATTGATGCTGACGTCATCGATCAGTGGTGAAGGAAAGACGTTTTGTTCGATCAACATCGCGACGGTCTTCGCATTGAGCGAAAAGAAAAGCGTGATCGTCGGGCTCGATTTACGGAAGCCTAAGATTTTCGATGATTTCAATATCAGGAACGATGTCGGTGTCGTCAATTTCCTGATCGGCCAAAAAAGCGTGGATGAAGTGATCCAAAAAACGCATATTCCATACCTTGATGTGATCGTCTCAGGGCCGATTCCTCCGAATCCATCGGAATTGATCATCGGCGAAACGATGCGCGAATTCATCAGTATCCTCAAGGAACGCTATGACTACATCATTTTCGACACGCCGCCTGTCGGGCTTGTCTCCGATGCCATCGAACTTGCGCAGTACGCGGATGTCACGCTGTATATCATGCGCCAGAATTATACGAAGAAAAATATGATCACACTGATGAACAACCGCCAGAAACGTGGTGAGATCTCAAATGTGAGCATTGTGCTGAACGGATACGAGAACAAGGCGAAATACGGTTCCGGATATGGTTACGGCTACGGCTACGGTTATGGCTACGGATATGGATCGTACGCACAAGGCTATCACGAAGAGGAAGCACCACGCAACCCACTCGTTAAATTCTACCGCAAATATTTGCGCAAACGCAATGAAAGTTAGATGACCGACTCGACTTCGCATATACTGATTACCGGCGGGGCCGGATTTATCGGGTCGAACCTGTGTTGGCATTTTGTGGAGAAAGGTTATCGTGTGACTTGCCTGGACAATTTCTCAACGGGACATCGAAGGAATATTTCCGAACTCGAAAATAGGTCGAATTTTAATTTGATCGTCGGAGATATCCGAAATCCTGAACATTGTAGCAAAGCCGTTGAAGGCGTCGACTATGTTCTTCATCAGGCGGCCCTCGGATCAGTGCCAAGGTCGATCAACGATCCCGTAACAACCAACGATGTCAATGTCTCCGGATTCCTGAACATGCTTGTAGCCAGTCGTGACGCAGGTGTGAAGCGCTTTGTATATGCGGCGAGCTCATCGACATATGGAGACTCTCAGGAACTACCGAAAATTGAAGATAAGATCGGCCGGGCGCTTTCACCGTATGCGATCACAAAGTATGTCAATGAATTGTATGCCGATAACTTTCATCGGATCTACGGTCTGAATTGCATTGGCCTGCGATATTTTAACGTCTTTGGCAGGCGTCAGGATCCGAACGGTGCATATGCCGCCGTCATCCCAAAATTTGTCATGCAGCTAATGAACCACGAAAGCCCGGTAGTACATGGCGATGGAAACCATTCAAGGGATTTTACATATATCGATAACATCATCCTGATCAACGAGCTTGCGATAAAAACAAATAATCCCGAAGCTCTGAATACGGTTTACAACGCCGCATTCGGTGACAGGAACACATTGAACGATCTGGTAAAGCATCTGAAAGAATACCTGTCGAGCTACGATCCGGCGATCGCCGACGTACCTGTTATTTACGGACCGCCGCGCACGGGCGACATTCCGCACTCATTTGCGTCGATTGATAAAGCGCGCGATCTTCTGGGTTATGAGCCCCAGTTTTCCTTTAGCAGCGGAGTAAGGGAAGCCGTAAACTGGTACTGGGAAAACCTCAAGGCCTCAACCTGAACCTGAAATTTAAAAACTATATTTGCACTGAAATTATCGAAAATGAAGATTACTAAAATTTGCTGCGTCGGGGCAGGCTATGTCGGTGGTCCGACCATGGCGGTAATTGCTCAGAAATGTCCGCAGATCCAGGTTACTGTTGTGGATATGAATGAGCAGCGGATTGCCGCATGGAACGATACAAACGTCGAAAACATTCCGATTTATGAACCGGGCCTGAGCGATGTCGTTGCCGAGACGCGCAACAGGAATTTGTTCTTCTCAACCGATGTCGACAAAGCGATCGACGAAGCCCAGATGATCTTTATCTCGGTAAACACCCCGACCAAAACTTATGGTGCGGGCAAAGGAATGGCTGCCGACCTCAAGTATGTTGAACTCTGCGCACGACAGATTGCGCGCGTCGCAAAAGACGATAAAATCGTTGTTGAAAAATCTACCCTGCCCGTCCGTACAGCCGAAGCCATCAAAAGCATTCTGGACCATACAGGCAACGGCGTTCATTTCCAAATCCTATCAAACCCGGAGTTCCTCGCGGAAGGCACCGCCATCCAGGATTTGCATAAACCCGATCGCGTTTTGATCGGCGGCGATCAGACACCGGAAGGCCTCGATGCGATCGAAGCACTCGTGTCGATTTATGAGAACTGGGTCGACCCCGATCGCATCCTGACCACAAACGTATGGTCGTCGGAACTTTCCAAACTGACGGCAAATGCTTTTCTTGCGCAGCGCGTTTCGTCGATCAATGCACTGTCGGAACTTTGTGAAAAAACCGGAGCGAACGTCGATGAGGTCGCCAAGGCAATCGGCATGGACAGCCGGATCGGGCCGAAATTTTTAAAGGCATCGGTCGGTTTTGGCGGGTCATGTTTCCAAAAAGATATTTTGAACCTTGTTTATATAGCAAAATCGTTCGGCCTTTCAGAAGTCGCCGATTATTGGGAGCAGGTTATCCTCATGAACGATCATCAGAAGCGTCGCTTTGCCAAGAAAATCGTCCGCACGCTGTACAATACTGTAGCGGATAAAAAGATAGCCTTTTTCGGTTGGGCATTTAAAAAAGACACTAACGACAGCCGTGAATCTGCGGCCATTTATGTGGCAGATGAACTGATGTCGGAACAAGCCAGGATTTCAGTGTTCGATCCCAAAATAAAACAATCCCAGATCCTTGGCGACCTCGATCATCTGCAAACGCGGACATCCGAAAAAAATGCAGCGCTGATCAATTCGGCCGCCGATCCGTACGAAGCAGCAAAAGGTGCGTACGCGATTGCCGTACTTACCGAATGGGATGAGTTCCGAACTTACGATTGGAGAAAAGTATTTGATAATATGCAGAAACCCGCATTCATTTTCGACGGACGCAACGTACTTGACGGAAAAATGCTGTCGGAAATCGGATTCGTCTATCACGGAATCGGTTCGGGAACCCCTGCTTTTAAAAAACAATTTATCCTGTAGATGAGCATCAAAATTGCCGTAATAGGTTTAGGATACGTAGGCCTTCCATTGGCCAGGCTATTTGCGGCGAAGTATCCGGTCGTCGGATTCGATATCAATGAACGGCGCGTTGCCGAACTCAATTCAGGTACCGACAGCACGCTTGAAGTCGACGACGAGGTATTAAAATCCGTGTTGGTCGACAAGCCATTGTCCGGAAACGGGCTATACTGTTCGACCCATCTCGACGATATTAAAGATTGCAATTATTATATCGTGACTGTTCCAACGCCTGTCGACAAGAACAATCGCCCCGACCTGACGCCGCTTTACAAATCGAGCGAAACCGTTGGAAAGGTTTTGAAAAAGGACGATATCGTCATCTATGAATCGACCGTTTATCCCGGAGTTACGGAAGAGGAATGCATTCCGGTACTCGAACGTGTAAGCGGATTGAAATTCAACGTTGATTTCTTCGCCGGATATTCTCCAGAAAGGATCAACCCGGGCGATAAGGAACATACCGTCGAAAAAATATTGAAAGTTACAGCCGGATCAACACCCGAAATCGGCCAAAAGGTCAATGATCTCTATAAATCAGTGATCATCGCCGGAACACATCTCGCACCTTCGATCAAAGTGGCCGAAGCTGCAAAAGTGATCGAGAACTCACAACGCGACATCAACATTGCATTTGTCAATGAACTCGCTAAGATCTTTAACCTTTTGGGAATCGATACGCATGACGTCTTGGAAGCGGCCGGTACGAAATGGAATTTCCTTCCGTTCAAACCGGGATTGGTCGGCGGGCACTGCATTGGCGTTGATCCATATTACCTCGCACAAAAAGCGCAGGAAACGGGATATCATCCCGAAATCATCCTCGCGGGTCGCAGATTGAACGATTCGATGGGCGAGTACGTCGCATCGCAGGTCGTGAAGCTGATGATCAAAAAAGGAATTGCAATCAGCGGGGCAAAATTGCTGATGCTTGGAATTACTTTTAAGGAGAATTGCCCGGATGTCAGGAATACCAAGATTGTCGATGTCGTTACCGCGCTTCGCGATTATGGCATCGATGTGACCATTTTCGATCCATGGGCCAATCCGTCAGAAGTTACTCATGAGTACAACCTCGATACTTGTTGCGATCAGCCTAATGATAAATTTGACGCGATCGTACTTGGAGTAGCGCACAGGGAATTCAGAACACTCGATCTTGCATCTTTGAAAAAGCCTGAAAGTGTCGTTTTTGATGTCAAGGGCATTTTGGGAAATTTGGCCGACGGGCGACTTTAAAATCATGAGAAAAATATTAATCACGGGCGGCGCAGGTTTCATCGGTTCACATGTCGTGAGACGTTTCGTGACAAAATATCCGTCATATAAGATCGTCAACCTCGACCTGCTGACCTACGCAGGAAACCTTGAGAACATTGCCGATATCGAACATCAAACCAACTACGAATTCGTAAAGGGAGATATTTGCGATGCCGAATTCATAAACAACCTTTTCACAGCGCACGATTTCGATGGTGTCATCCATCTTGCGGCGGAATCACATGTCGACCGCTCGATTTCCGATCCCATGGCATTTGTCAATACGAATGTAAACGGCACGGTAAATTTGCTCAACGCCGCGAAAGTTCAGTGGAAAAATAAATCAAGCGCGAGGTTCTATCATATTTCAACGGATGAAGTCTACGGTTCGCTTGGCGCCGAAGGGAAATTCACGGAAGATTCACCATATCAGCCGAATTCCCCATATTCCGCGTCAAAAGCGGCATCGGATCATTTTGTGCGCGCTTATGGTGAGACCTATGGATTGCCATACGTAATTTCGAACTGTTCGAACAATTACGGACCGAATCATTTTCCGGAGAAGATGATCCCGCTTTTTATCAATAACATCATCAATAATAATCCGCTTCCGGTTTATGGCGACGGGAATTACACGCGCGACTGGCTTTATGTCGAGGACCACGCCGAAGCGATCGACGTTGTATTTCATCGCGGCAAAAACGGCGAGACGTACAACATCGGCGGAAACAATGAGTGGAAGAACATCGATCTTGCAAGAACGCTTTGCGGATTGATGGACAGCAAACTTGAAAGAAGCGCAGGCGAATCTGAAAAACTGATCAGTTTTGTAACCGACCGTCCGGGACATGACAGGCGTTACGCGATCGATGCGTCGAAAATCACGAATGAACTCGGCTGGAAGCCGTCGGTGACATTTGAAGAAGGCCTTGCCAAAACGATCGACTGGTTTCTTGGGAATCGCGAATGGCTCAGGCACGTGACATCGGGTGAATACCGCCAATATTATCAAAAGCAATATCAACGAACATAATGGAACACAAGCAAATTTGGACCGAGGAAATCAAGGCCGACGATTCGTTATTGTCGGTTAACCTGCGTGAAGTCTGGCATTACCGCGATCTTTTGCTGATGCTCCTCAAAAGGGATTTTATCACATTCTACAAACAGACGATCCTCGGGCCGATCTGGTTTTTCGTACAGCCGATCCTGACGATGATCATTTACGTGATCCTTTTCGGACAAGTTGCAAAACTCGGAACCGACGGCGTTCCACAGATTGCCTTTTATTTTGCCGGCATTGTGATCTGGAATTATTTTTCGGAAGTGCTGATGAAGACCGCGACCGTATTTAAGGACAATGCAAATGTCTTCGGCAAGGTTTATTTTCCGCGATTGATCATGCCGCTTTCAGTAGTTTTTTCAGGATTATTGAAATTCGGGATACAATTTTCACTTTTCGTAGCGATCGTGATCTATTACTCGGCTTCGGGAGCGATCGAACCCAATATCTGGATTCTTGCAACACCGTTGCTGATACTGCTAATGGCCACATTTGCACTCGGCCTCGGAATGATTTTAAGCGCACTGACCACAAAATATAAAGATTTGATCTTGCTGATGAATTTCGGCGTTCAGCTGTTTATGTATGCCACGCCGGTGTTTTATTCGATCAATGTCATTGAAACCAAAAGTGCGAATCTGAAACCTTTTGTAGAAATGAACCCACTGACGGGAATTTTCGAATGTTTCCGTTACGGATACCTTGGCGCAGGTAGTTTCACGCCAGCGCAGCTTTTCTACAGTACCGCAGTCGCCGTAGTCCTTTTGATCATTGGCGTTCTTATCTTCAATAAAGTCCAACGCAGTTTCATGGACACCGTATAAGCATGAAAGAGATTGTAATCAAAGCAGAGAATATTTCAAAACAGTACAGGCTTGGTGAAGTCGGCACCGGTACGCTCAGTCACGATTTAAATCGTTTTTGGTATAAAGTCCGCGGAAAAGAGGATCCGTATTTAAAGATCGGAACCGCGAACGACCGAAGCAAGAAAGGCGACAGCGATTATGTTTGGTCACTGCGCGATATCAATTTTGAGATCGAAAAAGGTGATGCCGTCGGGATCATCGGACGAAACGGCGCCGGAAAAAGCACACTGCTCAAACTGATGAGCAAGGTGACGCGGCCAACCACCGGAAGTTTTAAGATTACCGGACGGATTGCATCGTTGCTCGAAGTCGGAACGGGTTTTCACCCCGAAATGACCGGCCGTGAGAACGTCTATCTCAACGGGGCGATACTTGGGATGCGCCGTCACGAGATCAAGCGGAAGTTTGATGAGATCGTAGACTTTTCGGGAGTCGCCGCATATATCGATACGCCGGTAAAAAGATATTCTTCGGGAATGTACGTCCGACTGGCGTTTGCCGTCGCGGCATATCTCGAAAGCGAGATTTTGATCGTCGATGAGGTTCTGGCCGTGGGCGATGCCGAATTCCAGAAAAAATGTCTCGGGAAAATGGGCGATGTCAGCAAAGGCGAAGGCCGCACCGTGTTGTTTGTCAGCCATAACATGGCCGCGGTGAAGACATTATGCCAGAAAGGGATTGTACTTGAAAACGGAAATATCGTTTACACGGGTTCCAGCGAAGATGCTTCAAATTTTTATCTGGCAAAAAACTTTAATAAGGCCGCCGTAGCACTTTCCAACCGGAATGATCGCCGTGGCGATGGGCGGATGCAAATCAAGGACATTACGATCGTCAATAGGTCAGGTGACGCGGTTATAGATTTGATTGTCGGTGAAAGCTGTCAGTTTGTTTTTGATTTCGAGCGGACGGGCGAGATCAATGTCAGCGATTTCGTAATTGCAATGCAGATATTGGATTCAAGTGAGCGCTTGATGACGACTATCGCGACAGATGAAATGGGAATTTCGTTCGATTTAATTCCTGAGAAGGGACGCATTATATTTAATCTTCCGCAGCTTAATCTTCGTGCGGGAAATTATTTCGTCAAATACATCGTCAGCGAGAAGAAATCGAATAGCGCAGGACATAATACGATCGATTATCTATCGGAGGCTACAATGTTCAACGTAAGTACCGCAGATATTTATCAATCGGGAATGATGCTGCGAAATAACGGGTATGTTCAGGAAGCATCAATTTATCTGCAATGATGAAAGTGCTAGTGATTACCGATTCCCTTGGATTGCCACGGCCTGTTCCCGAAGTTGTCGAACCGGAGGAAACATGGGTCGGACTGCTTTCGAAGAAATATGATGTGGTATCCTATTGCAGTGGCGGATCGACGATCAAAGACCTTTATTCACAGATCGCATATTTTAAGATGTATCGTCCGGAAGTAGTTTTTATACAATCCGGGATCGTAGATTGTGCTCCGCGTGCGTTTTCGCAATTTGAAAACGAATTCATCAATAAATTTTCTTTGACGCAGAGGATTTCCCGGCGTTTTCTAACGAAAGATAAGATCATCAACCTGCGCAGAAAGCGTAATAAAACGTATACGCCTATTGATGAATATGAGAAGTATGTCGCAAATTTCAACAATGCATTTCCGAATGTATATTGGGTTGAAATTTTAAGCGCATCCGATGACTACGAGAAGATCGTGCCCGGAATCCAGAAAAATGTACAAAAATACAATCGTGTGCTGCACGAGAAATCAAATGGGAATGTAATTTCTACCGGAGATTTTTCTGCAGACGATATCATGAACGACAATATTCACCTCACCAAGTCCGGAAATCAAAAGTTGTTTGTGAAAGTCAGCTTGCAGATCGAAAAGCTTCTTGGTAAAGCTGAAAAAATATAGGTATGAACTATTTGCACCTTATCGGGCGCACGTCGCCGCTATTTGAAACCGACATCTATGAACGCGAATCGCACCTATCGGAGATCATCCGCAATTCGTCATTTTTGGTCATCGGTGCGGCGGGTTCGATCGGGCAGGCCGTAAGCAAGGAGATTTTTAAACGCAATCCCGCGAAATTGCATGTCGTCGATATCAGCGAGAACAATCTCGTCGAACTCGTGCGCGACATCCGCAGCTCTTACGGTTACATCGACGGCGATTTCAGGACTTTTGCCCTGGATATCGATTCGGTCGAATACGATGCATTCATCAGATCCGATGGCAAATACGATTATGTGCTGAACCTTTCGGCATTAAAACACGTCCGAAGCGAGAAAGATCCGTTTACGATGATGCGGATGATCAATGTCAATATTCTGAATACGATCAAAACCATCAGGCAGTCGAAGGATAACGGAACCAAGAAATATTTTTGCGTGTCGACCGACAAGGCCGCGAATCCGGTCAACATGATGGGCGCGTCTAAACGCATCATGGAATTGTTCCTGATGTCTATGAGCAGCGACATCTCGATATCGACCGCACGATTTGCCAACGTCGCATTTTCGGATGGATCGCTTTTACACGGATTCAACCAGCGGATCCAAAAGAACCAGCCGATCGTCGCACCGAATGATATCAAACGATATTTCGTCACGCCGCAGGAGTCGGGGGAGCTTTGCCTGATGTCGTGCCTTCTTGGGGACAACCGGAATATATTCTTCCCGAAACTGACGGAAAGCCTCCACTCGGTAACGTTTTCTGAAATTGCGGAAAAATATCTTCATGAGATCGGCTATGAACCGTATTTGTGTGCGACCGAAGATGAGGCGCGCGAACTGGTAAAATCGCTTCCCGAACAGGGAAAATGGCCGTGCCTGTTTACGATCAGCGACACGACCGGTGAAAAGGATTTCGAGGAATTCTTCATGGATGATGAGGATCTCGACCTCGAGTCGTTCCACAGTGTGGGCATCGTCAAAAGCAAGCTATCGACCGACGCGGAAAAACTCGACCATTTTCTGCGTGAGATCAATTTGATGCGTCAATCCGGAAATTGGACAAAAGACGAGATCGTACGATTGTTCCAATACATGCTGCCTGAATTCCAGCACAAGGAAACGGGCAAATACCTCGATTCGAAAATGTAGCCCATGAACCTGATCGTCACATTCATTTACGAAGACGTCTGCAAATACCTCAATGACTGGGTTGCGAGCATCAACAGGCAGCAGGGCGACATCAAAGTGATGATCTTTTCGGACAGGGTTGAAGATCCAAACCAGTATTTCAGCGAACTCAGATTTGACTATCAGATAAAGAACGTCACCGGAAGCGTCATCGAAAATCGTTTTGATGCGATTGATGTCCTCAAGGACTCCGATGCCGACAACATTATTTTCCAGGATGCCGACGACCTGATGTCGGACAACCGCGTTGAGACCTGCGCCAGATATCTTATTCATGCCGAGCTTGCAGTAAACGATTTATCCCTGATGACGGATGACGGAAAAATCATCAGCGAACGCGTATGGTCTGGCCGGATCGAGAACGGATTCAGATTCGATCACAGCTTTATCCGGCGATGGAATATCGCAGGGCTGGGGAACACCTCAATAAAAAGATCATTATTGCAGCAGCCCATCAAAAGGCCGGATCGTGAACTCATTGCGGCCGACTGGTTCATTTTTTATCAATTGCTTCAAAAATCTTCGGCGAAAGCCATTTTTACGAACGAATGTCAAACGCTTTACCGTCAGCATGCTGCGAACATCGCTGGAATCAATCAGATCTCGACCGAAAAACTGGCCCGCGCGATATCAATAAAAAAAGCGCATTACACCGCTTTGCAGTCGATCGGTTATGATTTCTCTACGGAAATTTCCGAACTTTATAAAATCAATTCAGAAAACGGCCTTTTGGCCACATACGATATAAAACAGGCGCCATTTTGGTGGGAAGAAACAGAACTCTATGAAAAAAATTAGGATCGGGGACAAGGAAATTTACAATTTTTCGAAGCCATACATCATTGCGGAAATTGGTGCGAACCACAACGGCGACATGGATCTCGCTAAAGTCATGATCGACTCGGCCGTTGAATGTGGCGCGGATGCCGTCAAATTCCAGTCTTGGTCACCAAGCTCGCTCATCGCAAAAGAAGAATACGACCGCAACCAGAAATACGACGATTCTCCAAAGAAACACTTCGGTTCATTAAAGGAAATGGTCGAGAAATATTATTTGCGCGAAGAACAGCATTACGAACTCCGCGATTATTGCAAGGATAAAGATGTCGATTTTTGTTCTTCGCCATTTTCGCCTGCAGAAGTGGATCTGCTCGAGAAATGCAATGTACCGTTCTATAAAGTGGCATCGATGGACATCAACAACATGCAGCTTTTGGCCAGCATTGCCGAAAAGGGTAAACCGGTTGTAATCTCCACCGGGATGGCGCGGATGTGGGAAATCGACAAGGCGGTTGAGTTTTTGAACAAGCTCAATTGCACCGATATCGCGCTTTTGCATTGCATATCGATCTATCCGCCCCTTTATGAGGATATTCATCTGAACAATATCACAATGCTACAGCAGGCGTTTGGATTACCGATCGGCTTTTCAGACCACACGATCGGTTTCTCGATCCCGCTTGCGAGTGTCGCGCTCGGATCGTGTATCATCGAGAAACATTTTACAACTGATAAAAACCTTCCGGGCTGGGATCACGAAATTTCAGCAGATCCGGCAGAATTGAAAATCATTTGCAGTGAATCGGCAAACATCGCCCGTTCCATGGGTTCATTTGCAAGGATCGTTTCTGATGCCGAAGAGCAGAAGAAACTAAAATTCCGCCGCAGCATCGTTGTGACGAAGGATTTGCCGGCCGGACACATCCTGACCGAAACCGACCTGACGAGCAAACGCCCGGGAACGGGAATTTCACCCGATATGCTCGACCAGTTTCTCGGCCGCAAGCTTACATCCGCGGTCGAGGCCGACACGTTATTGAAATGGGATTCAATCTTATAATATGATCACAGGGAAATTACAGGAACTGCAGGATCATCTGACGGCTGAAGAATATCAGTCCGTACATGATTTTGTCGAAAAGGCGAAAAGTGACGGCATTATTGCAAACGACTGGAATCCGATTTCCGTCGGCCGCATCGAACGCGCGATCGTGCTCAACGAAAGAGGCAGCGAGCCGCACATGAAGGAATTTCACAAGATCTTTTCGGATATCCACATCACGATTGAAGGCTTGGACAAATTGTTCATCGGAACCCAGATTGACGAAGTGATTTCCGAATATGACGAAGACAAGGATTTTTCACTTGTGAAATCCCCGACTACAACGACTCTTGAACTAAAACCGATCGAGTTTGCACTGATCCGTCCGGGTTTGCTCCACATCAACAGCCTTGGGAAAGATTCGCGGAAGATTGTTTTTAAATTGAGGTACGATGCCTAAAGTCGTTGCGTGCATCATCGCACGAACCGTTTCACAAAGGCTTCCGCTTAAAGTGCTGCGGGATTTGCGGTCACATGTGTCGATGCTCGATTTTATGATCCAAAGCGTCAAAGCCCAAAAATCGATCGATGAGGTTTATCTGTGCACGTCCACGGAAAATGTCGACGATATCATGGAAGATCTTGCCGCACGGAACGGGATCAAATGCTATCGCGGGTCTGCGGATGAGGTCATTCAGCGGATGCTTGCCGTCGGTGAAATTGAAAATGCCGATATCCTGATCCGAATCACGGGCGACAACCCGTTTACTGCTGCGGAATTGATCGGTGAGCAGGTAAATTTTTTGATTGAGGAAAATCTCGATTATGTACGCGTGACGGATCTGCCGATCGGTGCGACTGCCGAAGTTTTCACGTTTAATGCACTGAAAAAATGCAATACGCTGATGGATCCGAAAGTCAGCGAATACCTGATGCTTTACATGTTCGAACCTGAAAATTTCAGATGCGGCGTGATCAAAGCATACGATTTCGACTATTCATATTATTCATTGACGGTTGATAATCCGGACGATCTTGTGCGGACAAGAATGATCCTTTCGCATTTTTCAGATAAAGAAATCGGCGAGATCAGGTTTTCGGAAGTGCTTGATGTGATCAGGAATGAAAACAATGAAATGCCGGCAAAGATCATTACGCCTGGCGGAACGGTAAAGCTTCCGTTTGATAAGGTCATAACTTACGATGAATTCCAGCGCGATATGCAGCGGCGGAAGGACAATTCCAAATTCAGGAAACTTTATGAATGATTTTTATTTCTATACGGAAACGGCGTTCCATCACGAAGGCGACATCGATTTTTTGAAGAAATTGATCATCGCGTCGAAGGAAGCCGGGGCGAACGGCGTAAAATTCCAGGTGCTGACAAATGTTGACGATTTTATTTCGAGCAGGCATTCAGCGTATAAGGATGTGGCGGGATATTGCTTTTCGTATGATCAGTGGAAGGAAATCTTTTCATTTACAAAGGAACAAGGGCTGGATATCATCATGATGCCGCTCAACGTCGATTCGATGCGGCTTGCTGCTGAATTTGAAATAAAATATCTCGAAATACATTCGGTGTCGTTCAACGACCATGCGCTCCATGAAAAGATCCGCGAATCCAAGGACGATTTGATCCTCGGTGTTGGCGGACGGACAACGGATGAGATAAATATGATGCAGGAATATTTTGCAGGCCAGCTCAAGATATTAATGTTTGGATTCCAGTCGTTCCCAAGCAAGCTCGAAGACATCAAGCTCGGTAAAATAACCTATTTAAAAAACCTCTTTCCGAGCCTGACATTGGGTTATGCCGACCATTCATCATTTGACAATGAGCATGCCGTCATCAGCAACGAATATGCGTATTTGCTGGGTGCGAGAATTTTTGAAAAGCATATTACGATCAACGAAGGCGAGGAGCGCGTCGATTTTTCGGCAGCGATATCAAAGAATAAAATTTCGGATATCATTTCGCGATTAAATTTTGTAAAAGATCATGTGCTGATTGCTGAAAATGAGTACGAAAGCTTCAATGAGGCTGAATTGAAATATCGCAACAGGCAGTTGATATGCGTTGCGACGGCTTCGATCGAACCGGGGCAAGTCGTTAATAAATCCGATATTGCATTAAAACTGATCGATACGACAGAAGATTGCTTTACGATTCCGCATGAACTGGCAGGAAAGACGGCAACTGAAAAAATCGATTTCGATACACCGTTCATAAAAAGTAAGCTTGCATGAATTATTTGAAATTCGGACCGGAATCAGAACTCGAGGAAGCGATCAGGCTGCTCGACGCCAACGGGAATGGATTCCTGCCTGTCGTTGATACCGATAACAGGCTTTTGGGAATCATCACCGATGGCGATTTGCGTCGCGGGATTTTAAATAAGAACCTCGAACTTTCGGCGATCATCAACCGTAATCCGGTCACGGCGCCGGCAGGCACTTCACATGTGGTGATAAAGAAACATCTTCGCGAGATCCATCGCAGGCATATGCCCGTTGTTGACCAAAATGGGCTGCTGACGGAGATCGTCACACTCGACGAATTTGAGGTCATAGCCAAGGAAAATTGGGTTGTGATCATGGCAGGCGGAAAAGGAACGCGTTTGGGCGAACTCACGCGCGATGTCCCAAAACCAATGCTTCCCGTTGGCGGAAAGCCGATCCTTCAGGGAATCATCGAGCATTTCAAGCATCAGGGATTTGGCAGGTTTTTGCTTTGTGTCAATTACAAAGGCGAGATCATTAAGGACTTTTTCGGTGATGGAAGCAGGCTTGGCGTCGAGATCCGATATACCGAAGAAGACAAGCAACTGGGAACGGCAGGCGCGCTTTCGCTGATCGATTTCGATATGAAGTCTTCATTTTTTGTCGTGAACGGTGACGTTTTGACGGCGATCAATTTTGACGATTTCCTCAATTTCCATCAGACGAATAAGTCGGAAGCGACGATGTGCATCAAGAAATTCCGTTTCGATGTTCCGTACGCCTGCGTTGAATTTAATCATGAAATGGATCTGGTCAAGCTTAAAGAGAAACCCTCATTCGATTACTTCGTCAACACGGGAATGTATATTTTGGAACCGTCGGTTTTGACGGAAATTCCAAAAGACAGTTACTTCGACATGCCTCAATTGTTCGAGCTTGCGATCGATAAAAAATACCGCACGAAGGTCTTTACGATGGAAGAATATTGGCTCGACCTCGGAAAGCCGGAAGACTACGTCAAAGGCAATTCCGATATGAACCTCGGCAAGAAATGAAAACGCGGGTCGATTTTAAAGATTTTATCCTCAGGATCGAGCGGGATTTCCCCGTAAATTCCTGGCAAGTTGATGGAATCCACCTTTGGCCGATCATTCGCATCCGCCTCTTTTTTTTCCTTCTGAAAAAATTTGAATTTAAACAGGTTGCAAAATCTCGTGCTTATGTGTCATCGCCTTCACCGCTAAAAACATTCAAGCGGATAGCGCGTGGTTTCTTCTATGTGATATCATACTTCAAATGGATTGGTGCGCTTCCAAAACGGAACAATGTATTTGTCGGCTTTGATTCGCATCGTGTCAACCATAACGGCAAACGCTACAATAAATTCTTTGATCCGCTGATTGAAAAAGATCAATCGTTGAAGGATTCGGCGGTATTTGAATTCGGCGACGAAGCGGTTTCAAATCAACAGCATTCTGAAATCGTCTATCGTTACCAGCGGGCGCTTCAGGGGTATCGCAAACTTACAATAGGCAGGAATCGAAAAGTGGATGTGAATCTGCACGGGCTCAATGCATTCACA
>CBDUBP010000008.1:0-18801 GCA_965365415.1 uncultured bacterium
GAAAGCGAGCAATTCACCATTGAACTTTTATTCAGGTTGTCTGTAGGCGCCGCTTCAGGCCTGAACCTGTTGGGCAATGATCTTTATATTATCTCGGATAACAGCAGCTTTCTATATAAATATTCATTCTTTGATAAATCTGTATCGGAGATGCCTTTGTCCGCGAACGCTGGTCACCTGATTCCAAAACCTTTGAAACCGGACTTTGAATCTATTGCTTCAGACAATGGGAAGCTGTACGTCTTTGGCTCTGGTTCAACCACAAAACGTAATGTATGCGCCGTTGTCGACCCCGTAAACAAAACATTTTCGACTATGAGTCTGGTCGATCTGTATCAGCAGATGCGTGAAAAAGCGAAGATTGGCCATGACGACCTGAATATCGAAGGTGCGGTATTTACTCAGGAGAAGCTGCTGCTGTTTCAGCGTGGCAACGGACTCGCGGCTCATAACGGCATTTTTATCGTTGATAAAGGATCAGCTTTTTCAAATTTGCCGCAAATTAGTTATCGATCCGTTCAACTTCCCGAAATCGATGGGGTTCAATCAACTTTTACCGATGCGGCATTTGTTGACGGCATACTGTATTTTCTCGCATCGGCTGAGGATTCCGCTTCAACATATCATGACGGAGAAGTCAAAGGCACCATTCTCGGGACGCTCGACAATGATTTCAAAACAAAGGAATTTATTGTTATCGGAAAACAGAAATTTGAAGGAATGACGGTTTTTGAAAATAATGCCGGTTCGATCAAATTCGTTGTTTGCGAGGACAATGACGCAGATCTGGCCGAAGCAGGGATTTACCTTCTTACGATTGCAAAATGACAATTTGACTTTCAGGTTGACATTTTGTCGCCCCAAAATCCATTGGAACAAATGTTGTCTGTTCCGGGCCAAAACCGAAATTGTTTAACTAAAATCATTAAGCTATGAACTTGGTAAAACGAAACAGCAACAACAGCATTTTTCCATCGATCATGGAAGAATTTTTCAGGCCGGACTGGCTTGGAGGCACTCAGAACTTCAGTCAGGCGTTGGTTCCGCCGGTGAACATCCGCGAAACCGACACGACTTTTGAAGTTGAGCTATCCGCACCTGCACGCAATAAGGAAGATTTCAACATCGAGATCGACAATGAGATGTTGACCATTTCATCAGAATACAAGCAGGAAAATACTTCAGAGCAGGGAAAGTACACTCGAAAGGAATTTACGCATTCATCTTTTAAAAGGTCATTTGCATTGCCTGAAACCGTGAAAGATGATGATATCAAAGCTTCATACGAGAACGGAATTCTGAGGATCACATTGCCTAAGAAGGAAGAAGCACTGCCAAAACCGAAACGAGCCATCGAAATTCAATAAAACCGAAGCGTCCGAAAGGGCGCTTTTTTTATTACTGTGGGTTGCGTACTTTTGGAACATGCGGCTTTCCGTCATTATCCTTAATTATAACGTCCGGTATTTTCTCGAGCAGTGCGTCAACAGTGTGCTTCAGGCGACCCGTGATCTTGATGCTGAAATCATTGTGGTCGACAACAATTCCCAGGACGACAGCTGTGAGATGATGCGCCGCAAATTTCCAGGTGTAAAGCTTATCTCAAATTCCGAGAATGCAGGATTTCCTAAAGGCAACAATATAGGTGTAAGCGCCGCTTCGGGGAAATACATCTGTATCTTAAACCCCGATACCGTTGTGCCGGAAGATGTTTTTGCAAAAGCATTAAAATATTTTGAATCCCTCCGGAACCCCGGAATCCTGGGCGTGCGATTAATTGATGGAAAAGGTAATTTCCTGCCTGAAAGCAAACGCGGCGTTCCGACGCCATCAGTGGCCTTTAGCAAGATAGCAGGGCTGCATAAATTGTCATCAAAACTTTTCGGACGATATTACGCATCTCATTTGGACGAATTCGAGAGTGGAAAAGTCGATATCCTCGTAGGCGCTTTTATGATCATGGAACGGGATGTTTATCTCTCCGTCGGCGGATTTGATGAGAATTGCTTCATGTACTCGGACGACATCGATTTGTCGTACACCATATTGAAATCAGGAAGGGAAAATCACTATTTCCACGAATCGACTGTCATACATTATAAAGGTGAAAGCACGGTAAAAGACCGGCTTTATATCACACGCTTCAGCGAGGCGATGAACTTTTTCTATCGCAAACATTTCAGGCGTGCCATCGTTTTTGATTATTTGATGAAAGCAGGCGCCTATTTTTATTCGATGTCAAAGGCAAAGACCCAAGCGCCGGAAGTAATTATTGATATTTATTTATTGATTGCGGCTGATGATGATCTGCATCAAAGCCTGCAGAAAGTTTTTGAAGGAAAGGTTTTAATGACGGCAAAAATACCATCTAAAAACGAGCTTCCGTCCGATCAAGGTGTTGAGGTTGTTTTCGATGCATCGCATTTGTCCTATCTGCAAATCATCACTGCCATGAATGATTTAAAATCGGATAAGGTCACATTCAAGATCGCGCATGCAAAATCGGGATTTCTTATCGGCAGCAATTCGAGCAACGGCCGCGGCCACATTGTAAATATTGCCGATTATCGGTAACCGCTGCAGATTATCGTGTTTCCTGAATCGATATTATTGAAGCCGGATAATTTTTCTTACTTTCGCATCCAAACATATTTTTCAGGCTCCTTTTTCTTATGGCAAGATATGAATTGAAACTCCCAAAAATGGGTGAAAGCGTTGCCGAGGCGACGATTACAAATTGGCTGAAAGAAGTCGGCGATCACATCGACGCGGACGAAGCGGTACTCGAAATCGCCACCGATAAGGTTGACAGCGAAGTTCCCTCCGAAGTTTCAGGCATCCTTGTCGAAAAGCTATTTGAAAAAGATGACCTAGTAAAGGTCGGCCAAACAATCGGTATCATCGAGGTTGAAGGCGGGGTCGCAGTTGATGCACCGGCAGCACAAACTACCTCTCCATCTGCAGTACCGGCTCCTGAAATCCATGCAGCGGCCCAGGAAATCGAAAAAACCATTGAAAGCGCAAGGCCATTTACAGCGGCACCGTCGCAAAGTGCACCTCCGACGCGTGAGGAATACCACAACTCCGATAAATTTTTCTCGCCGCTGGTAAAGAATATTGCGCGCCAGGAGAATGTTTCGATGGCCGAACTTGAGAGCATTCAGGGAACAGGCGCCGAAGGCCGTGTGACCAAAAACGATATATTGGATTATGTCGAGCGCCGCAAACAGCAGCCCGCTGCACAACCACAGCAGGCAGCTGCTTCACAACCTGTGCAAGCACCGACACAACCGCAACAGGTTCAGGTTCAGCAACCGGTAGAGCAAGCATCTCAAGCTGCTCCGGATGCACCTGCAGCCGAAACGCAAAAATCGCCGGAACCTCAAAAAACCGCCCAGCCGCCAAAAGCTGCTCCGGTATCGGTTAACGGGCAGGATGAGATTGTTGAAATGGATCGCATGCGCAAACTCATTTCGCAGTACATGGTTCAGTCGGTTCAGACATCGGCGCACGTACAGTCATTTATCGAAGTCGATGTGACCGCAATTTGGGACTGGCGTGAAAAGAACAAAAATGCTTTTGAAAAGAGGGAAGGCGAGAAGCTGACCTTTACACCTATATTCATGGAAATTATTGCGCGTGCGCTGAAAGATTTCCCAATGATGAACATCTCCGTCGAAGGCGACTACATCATCAAAAAGAAAAACATTAACCTGGGAATGGCGGCAGCACTTCCAAACGGAAATCTTATCGTGCCTGTCATCAAAAATGCCGATCAGCTCAACCTTCTCGGCATGGCAAAGGCGGTGAACGATCTCGGTGCGCGTGCAAAAGCAGGCAAACTTAAACCGGACGATACGCAGGGCGGCACGTACACCGTTACAAACGTCGGTACATTCGGCAGTGTGTTCGGTACGCCGATCATCAACCAGCCGCAGGTTGGAATCCTTGCCCTCGGGGCCATCCGAAAAGTTCCTGCCGTGATCGAAACCCCTGAAGGTGATTTTATTGGCATCAGAAAGAAGATGTTCCTTTCGCATAGTTATGACCACCGCGTGGTAGACGGAGCCCTTGGAGGCAGTTTTGTAAAGCGCGTTGCAGAGTATATGGAGGCGTTCGACGAGAATAGGAGCTTTTAATCGGATTTTTAGTAATCGTTAACCATAAAGTCCTGAATTTCGCATTATATTTAGATTAATAACCTAAATGGTGATGCTATGAAAACAAGATTACTCATTGCCTTTGCTGTTATTTTCACCTCGAACTTTATGGTGGCGCAAAGTGGTCCTCTCGATGTAAGCTTTGATGAAGATGGAATGGTTTCAACTGAATTCGGAAGCTACAAATCTGCTGTAAGGTCGGTTGCACTTCAGCCTGACGGTAAGATTCTCGCTGTCGGATCCACCTATAACAACGGTTCATATCATCGTTTTGCCTTGGCAAGATATAACGTCGATGGTTCCCTTGACACTACTTTCGGGATTGAGGGAAAAGTCGTTGGCGATTATTCCGAGGAAAAAATGGCGTTTACTTCAGTGCTTGTACAGCCTGACGGCAAAATCGTTGCGGGAGGTATTATCTACAATAATTATAATGACAGCCAGTTCATGCTTGTTCGTTTTAACGAGGATGGCTCCCAGGATGATTCATTTGCCGAAAACGGGATGATGATCATGGATAACAGGACGGTCAATGCAATGGCTATGCAGCCTGACGGAAAGATCGTTGCAACCGGATTCGTCTATTATAACGACAGCTCAAATAAAGATTTTCTTGTCATGAGGTTTGACCTGAACGGCGACCTCGACAGTACGTTCGCCGACAATGGCGTTTTCATCACATCAGTGGGAAGCCGCGATTATGCGAATTCGTTAGTAATTCAGCCTGATGGAAAGATAGTTATCGCCGGCGCGACTTTTAATGCGAGCCACAGCGATTTCTGCATTTTGCGCCTTCTTTCGAACGGTGCATCCGATCATACATTTGGACTTGCGGGAATGGTGGCGATCGATACGGACGAACGCGATGAGGTTACCTCTGTCTGCATCCAGGAAGATGAAAAGATCGTACTCTCGGGATGGACGGGAAACATCGCCAATAATTATTCACATGCGATCATCAGGATCATGCCCAATGGGGTAATTGATTCAGGATTTGCAACCTCAGGCATGATCATCGGCGCAGGAAGTGCTCTCGCGAAGAATGTCAAAATCCAGCCTGATGGCAAGATTCTGGTTGCCGGCGCATATGAAGGAGGTGATACAGGTAAAACTGCGGCATTGTCTCGATACATGACTGATGGTTCACCCGACACAACTTTCGGTGAGAACGGATTGATCACCACATCCTTTTCATCCTCATGCCAGGCGAATGCAGTTGCACTTCAAGCGGACGGCAAAATTTTGCTCGGCGGCGAAGCCGGACCGACCGGAGGATCTTATAACCCTGATTTTGCCCTGCTAAGATATAATCCAGGATCGGTACTTTCGATCGGAGATCATTCGATTACGAAATCCTCTTTCAAAGTATATCCGAATCCTGTGACAAGTACATTCCATATCGATATGAATTTGTTACAGTCGCAAGATTTGACAATCGAACTGTTCGACATGAATGGGCGGAAGATCCACAATTTTGGTTCTTCGTCATTTAATGCAGGTTTCAATACACGATCTTTCAGCCTGCCTGATTCATTAGCGGCCGGAACATATCTGCTGAATATTACAAACAATAAATCGACACAGACGATACGAATCATTAAGTAACGCAAGCACAATCAATTGCGAACCTTCGGACTTCCGAAGGTTTTTTTATTTCCGTAACTTTAAGTAAAAAGTGCGATGAAGAATAAGATTACAGGAAAACATCTGATCAAGATTGGCTATACGGAGTCGGCCGCAATGGGCACGGCATTGGATATCGCAAATACGAAGTTCAGGAATCTTTCAAAACCTGAGATTTTGCGTATCATGAAGAAGCTGCGCTTGTATCCCGAGAACTTTTTGGATGACGAAGTTTTGGGCGGATTGGCGAAAATTTTTGCAGAGGAGACATCAAGACCAAAGAATACGACAATCGCACTTAACGACGATGTTCAGGAATACAAGATATACGGCCGGGATTATATCGAAGAAGGCGCGCGGACACAGATGGATGTTGCGATGCGGCTTCCAATCACGGTGGCGGGCGCATTGATGCCTGATGCACATCAGGGCTACGGTCTGCCGATTGGTGGCGTGCTCGCTGTAAAGAACGCCGTGATTCCATATGGCGTGGGTGTCGACATTGGTTGTAGGATGGCATTATCCGTCTTTGATATCCCTGAAAGTTTTCTTGAAAGCCATCTATCAAATTTTAAACGGGAGATAGTTGCCAATACAAAATTTGGCGCCGGACAGGGTTATTCAGGAAACCAACGTGCCCAGCATGATGTGCTCGATAAGCCTGAATTCAACGCGATACCGTTTGTTAAAAGACTCCATGATAAGGCATGGACGCAGCTCGGAACTTCGGGAGGAGGCAATCATTTTGTGGAATTTGGCGTGATTGAATTCGCCGAACGGGATGAAGTATTGAATATCGACAGAGGACGATACGTTGCATTGCTCACACATTCAGGTTCTCGTGGCTTGGGTGCAACAATTGCCGGTCATTATACCAGGATTGCCAAAGATGTCACACGTCTTCCAAAAGATGCCGCAAATCTCGCTTATCTCGATCTTGATACCCAGCAGGGTCAGGAATATTGGATGGCGATGAATCTCGCGGGAGATTATGCGTCGGCATGCCACGAAGTCATCCACGATAAAATTTCGCGCGCAATCGGTGGTGATCTGCTGGCCAAAGTGGAAAACCATCACAATTTCGCGTGGAAAGAACTGCATAATGGCGAGGAAGTCATCGTACACAGGAAAGGAGCCACGCCTGCAGGTAAAGGTGTGTTGGGAATTATTCCGGGAAGCATGACCGCTCCGGGATTTTTGGTTCGCGGGAAAGGCAACGAGGCCTCGATAAACTCGGCCTCCCACGGTGCAGGCCGCCAAATGAGCCGGACGCAAGCCATAAAAAGCATTTCAAGAACCGAAATGAACGAAGTGCTGAAACAACACGGTGTTTCGCTGATTGGTGCGGGAAAAGACGAAGCTCCGATGGCATACAAAGACATTCACAAAGTTATGGCATCGCAAACCGACCTCGTAAATGTTGTTGGGACTTTTTCTCCAAAGATTGTCAGAATGGCAGATGACGGAAGTAGGGAAGATTGATACTCCATCTAAAAAATTTTCGCATATTTGTTAAAATACTTATTATGAACCGCTCTATTACTGTGATTGCCATGTCTATATCGGTTTTCTGCAATTCACAACATGTGATTCCGGACGTCAATTTTGGATCAAATGGCATATTATCGATCGCGGATGGAGGAGCCGACAACGGTTTGCTGATCCAACCCGATGGTAAAATCCTTTGTTACCAATTGATTGACGGTTCTTATGCAATTAACAATCACACGCTTACACGGGTAAATGCCAACGGTACGATCGATACATCTTTTGGCGAAAATGGCCGAGTATATACCACAATGGGAGTTCCATTGCCTTATAATGAAGGTTTGTCTAAAATTGCTTTGCAGCCGGATGGTAAGATATTGATCGCCGGCAGTGTCGGAACATATATCAATAATTCTTACGACAACTATGAAATTGGCATTCTTAGGTTAAATCCGGATGGCTCGGTCGATGCCGCTTTTGGTACAAACGGAATTGCGACAACTGACATCAATCCCAATTCGCCTTGTTGGGGCCAATCCCTGGAAGTGCTTTCAAATGGAAAGATATTGGTGGCAGGTGAAATAAACTTTGCAAATGCCGATTTTGGCGTCATGCAATACAATGCGAACGGGACGCTTGATACATCTTTTGGAACAAATGGATTTGTCAGTGTAAATTTCGGGCCGTTCGGCACATATCCCGACGAGTATGTACGTAATATGCGCGTACAATCGGACGGAATGATTGTTCTGGGCGGATATGGAACTGCGATACTTGACAGCCCGCAGCACGATTTTTCATTCGTAAGGTTGCGCGCCAACGGTCAGATCGACACAACGTTCGGAAATAATGGTCTCCTCGCCAGCAATTTCGGTGGGTTCGATCAAACGTATTCATTTGAGCTTACTGCAGATGACAGGATTATCGCCGTCGGTTTTAGCCAGGTGCAAGGATGGGGATGGGATCCAATATGCAATGCCGTGGTAATCAAATATAATTATGACGGCACTCCCGATACATCATTTGGGATCAATGGCCAGATGGTACTTCATATCAGTCAGGATTCAGAGTATGAATTCGACAGGCTTTATGATGTGGTATTACAGGATGACGGAAAATTGTTGTGCGTCGGGCACGTTTACGATTCACCCAGTTCACCGGGAAATTTGCTTTTAAGCAGATTTCACCCGGACGGCACGCTCGATGATACTTTTGATCTGGACGGATACGCAACTTCGGATGCCGGCCCAAGCCGTACGATAGCGCTGACAAACCAGGGCGATATCATGTGTGGATTAGTGAACGGCGTAGCCAAGTTTACATTTGGTGAACTTTCACAAAATGATTTTGATATTGACGGTTTCACAGTTTATCCAAATCCATTTGTAGACTATCTGGAAATTCAAATCGGGAGCATCATAAATTCGCCAGTTAAAATGTCGCTGTGCGATATGGCTGGGCGTAGTATTCATAGAGATGTCGAATCCGCGTTGCAAAATCGTATTAGATTTGAACTGCCGTCTGTTGTGCCGGGGACATATATTCTTAAAATGGAAATCGGAGACAGCATTGTTTACAAAAAGGTCGTTCGGCAGTAATTAAAATTGTATTTTATGAAACACATTGTATTCTTCTTTTTAATGTTATGTGCGGTTAACAACAACGCTCAATATCTTGTAAAAGATCCTGCTTTTGGACCTAATGAGGTCGGTGGTCACCGTGGTATGGCCGCAGTGCAAAATGGTAAAATTGTGTGCATAAAGTTGCTGTATATAAGCAATGAGTACCATTTTGCTTTAACACAATTAAATTCGGATGGTACGCAGGACTTTTCTTTTGGGACAAATGGTGAAGTGATTTTTCCAAATCCGGGCTTAAGCACATGGGGACAGGGTAGTAATAACGCAGTGGCAATTCAGGATGACGGAAAAATCCTTGTTGCATGTATGACAGGGCAGACGGTCAATGGCGAGGCAGATTATGAAATTGCCGTGCGGAGATTTAACGCAAATGGTAGTCCTGACGATTCTTTCGGAGTCAATGGTGTCGCGTCAACCAATTACAATTGGGGTAGGGCCAATGGCGAATGTGTTGCCGTACAGCAAGATGGCAGAATTCTCGTTATTGGTAATATGCCTCTTAACAATGGTGATTTGGTGGTAGTACGGTTCAACTCGAACGGTATGGTCGACACGACATTTGGAACTGGAGGGTATTCACTAATTAACTTTGCGGCGAATGGACAGATGTCCTCTGACCTTGCTCACGATATTGCGCTTTCATCGAATGGAAACATACTTCTTCTTGGTTATACAAATTTCGATGCCACTTTTAGTGGCATCAATATTGGGGTCGCACAGTTGACTTCAAACGGAAGCATCGATACAGGTTTTGGAGACGGTGGGGCATATATTTTTGATTTGGGCCAAGCGGAATCAAGTCGCACAATGTTTTTCGGGGACCAAGGCGCATTTTATTGCACTGGATATAAGAACAGCGGAGCATGGCAGCCTTTAAAAAACGGTATCTTAATCAAGTTTAATCAAGATGGCTCACTCGACCAGAATTTTGGCGCTGATGGTGTTTTCACCTTAAATATCGAAGGAGACACGACGTTTTCTGACGGGATGCTTCTGCCATCCGGACAAATTTTTATCGCAGGAACATGGAACGATTACGCGATGTTTTGCAGGCTTAATCCCAATGGAACTTTAGATACCACTTTTGACGACGATGGAATTAAAATTTTTCCGGATCTATATGGAGCTAATTTTTTGGTGGGGCACGATGGTGGATTTGTGTCGCCCACAGCAACATGGGCCACGGGATCCAGCATATCGAAATTTATTTTAGATGATGACGGGCTGTCGGTTACTGAACAATTTAGAAAGAAAGCCGTAATGTGGCCAAACCCTTTTACCAATCGGATTTCGATTAATAAACGATGTGATAATCCTTTACAAATTGAACTCATCGATGTGAGTGGCCGCACAGTGAACGGCAATTTGCCATTCACATGCAAAGATGATCAGATCGATATTTCATTAAGCGATATCAGCGACGGGATTTACTATATCCGCCTGTCTGAGAATGGAGATTCGGAAACATTCCAAATAGTAAAATCGCCGTGAATTGACTTACATAATAATGTAGATTGTTAATTAATTGCGCGATCGGCATGAATCCCAAACTTAAAGTATCTTTGCAGCTTACACCAAATTCATGGAACTCAAGCTTCATCGCCCAATTTGCTTTTTCGACCTTGAAACCACAGGGACCGATATCTGCAAAGATAAAATCGTAGAAATTTCAATTTTTAAAGTCTACCCGAACGGAAATAAAGAAAGCCGCACATGGCTTGTCAATCCCGAGCGCCCGATTCCGAAAGAATGTACCGCAGTTCACGGCATCACCGATGAGAAAGTAGCCAACGAACCGACTTTTAAAGAGATCGCAACTCAGGTTTATGCAATAATCAAGGATTCGGATCTTGCGGGTTTTAATTCCGACCGTTTCGACATTCCGCTTTTGGCTGAAGAACTGCTGCGTGCAGATCTGGATTTCGATATGAAGAACCGTGTGTCGGTTGATATCCAGACAATTTTTCATAAGAAAGAAGAGCGAACATTAAGTGCGGCATATAAATTTTATTGCGGACAAACACTGGAAAATGCGCATAGTGCCGAAGCCGATACGATGGCGACCTATGAGATTTTAAAAGCACAACTTGAGCGGTATCCCGATCTTGAAAACGATATGCGTTCCCTTGCAGAGTTTACTACCAGAAAACGGTGTGTGGACTTTGCCGGGTTTATCGCGTTGGATAAAGAAGGTGAGGAAATCTTTACATTCGGAAAACACAAAGGCGCCAAGGTCGATAAGATTTTTGACGCTGAACCCGGGTATTTTGGCTGGATCCAAAACGCCGATTTTCCATTGTATACGAAGAAAGTCTTAACTGCAATTAAGTTGAGAAAACTGAACAATAAATTCAATTGACAATTGAAAATTGACGGTTCACTTTTCATCTTTAAATATTCAAATCTTCAAATTTCCAAATTTAAATGAAGATCATCTGTATAGGCCGCAACTACGCAAAGCACATCGAGGAACTGAACAATGAGAGGCCGGATGAGCCCGTCATCTTTTTAAAGCCCGATACGGCATTGATCAAGGAAGGCCCGTTTATCATTCCCGAGTTTTCAGAAGATGTCCATCACGAGATCGAACTTGTCGTAAAGATCAACCGCGTCGGCAAATACATCGACACGAAATATGCTCACAAATATTACGAAGAGCTTACAGTAGGCATTGACTTTACCGCTCGCGATCTGCAGCAGAAGCTAAAAGAGAAGTCGTTACCATGGGAGAAGTCCAAAGCTTTTGACGGTTCAGCGTTGATTGGCGGCTTTTTATCGAAAAATCTTTTTAATTCCTTGGAAAGCCTTAAATTTACGCTTCGAAAAAACGGAGCGACTGTCCAGGAAGGCGATTCATCGCTGATGTTGTGGAAAATTGATGAGATCATCTCACATGTTTCCCAATTTTTTACCCTAAAGACCGGCGATCTGATTTTTACGGGAACTCCCGAAGGCGTCGCGGCCGTCAATCCCGGCGACGTGCTTGAAGGTTTCATCGAAGACAAACAACTATTCAGAACACAGGTAAAATAATGGCACTACATTATAATCTTTCAAAGGTTTACGCACTTTCAGATAATGATCCGGAATTCGTGAACCAGATCATCACGCTTTTTATCACTGAGGTGCCACAGGACCTGACCCAAATTAAACTGGGCATCAAGACAAAAGACCACAAACTGGCATACAGTTATGCGCATAAGATCAAGCCAACACTTGATTTGCTTGGCATGACAAACGCTTTCGAGGAAATCCTGCAGATTGAAGCATGGACCAAACGCGAAGGAAAGCGTAAGGAGATCAGCGAAATTTTTGACAGCGTGGAATCGCAGGTGGAAAAGGCAGTCAAAGAAATCAAGAAAGATTTTAATTTATAGCCGACAGCTGAAATCAGCTGCGGCACTTTTCGACTGAATGAAATTTGCCGGATTGATCCTATTAGTTCTCTGCAGCCTTTCCGGTTCGAGCCAGGAAAAGCAATTCGCCTTTGATAATATTTTGGAATATGAGTTCCGGAAGAATAATGCCTCTGCCAAAGAAATTATTTATGTGCTGACGAATTCAAAGGATAATTCTTATTCGGCCATCGCATTTCCGAAAGACAGCGCTAATTTTTATATCGATATCTGGTCGGATCAGGATATTAAAGGTCTGGCGCTCGTGTCAAAGCACGATTTCTACCGAACCGAAACCATTTCCTTTAACCCGCAGTCAACCAAGAAAGTCGAGCGCGACCTTCGGAGTAAATCGACGATCGAATATTTTGACAAATCCGATACGATCATTGGCGGCAAATCATACAGACAATACGGATTCAAACTCGACAAATATGAGTTCAAAAAAGAACGCAAGAAATCAATAGCCACGTATGTTATTATGGACGGCACCGATTTTCATTCGGCGTTCAAATTTTTTGCCGCCTACTATACCATGCCACTCCAGGCAATAAAACTGCCAAGCGGAATCGCAAAAGAGATCTCCCTTCGGGATACTGCCACCGGGAAGCTTGAGAATATGTATAGGCTGACGGACTACCGCAAAGAGAGGCGATTTGTGGCTATATTGCCTAAAACATCATCCAAATGATGAAAATACTCAGTATATTCCTAGTGATGTCGGCATTTGCTTCAGCGCAGCAACAGTATGAATTCGATTATTTGATCGAATATGATTATTCGTATTTGGATAAGTCGTCCAAATTTTATTTGCTGACCAATTCAAAAAACAATCAATACTACGTTTACCTTTCACCTGCCGACGGTGGAAATTTAAAGTTGTCGTTTAGAGACGAAAAGGGGCGACGTGCTTTTTCCCTAATTCCAAGAAAGCAGTTTTTTGAAGCAGAATCTATCGTCATTAAGATGAATGAGCCCGATTTTGATAATCGTCATAAAAATTCGATCGAGCGTTATGTTTTTTATTTGAAACCCGACACTCTGATTGCGGGCATCACCTACAAACAGTATGGGATGAAGTATCGGCGGGAATCCGAATCGCGCAAATATGACAAAGGGTCGGGCACGTATATCATTGAGAATGGAACGGAATTCCATAAACCGCTAATGCTGTTTTCCGCTCCGTTCGATACTTCTGTAACCAGTGAGATCTTTCCGGACGGAATTGCGAAAGAGATTTTCGATACTACGCGCAGATCAGGCAAAAAAAAGATGAGCTACAAACTTGCCAATTTCAAAGAAGTCAGGAAGGTTATTAAGGTTCAATCTGCAGCTGCGCCATGAAAGCGGCAATCATCACCATCGGCGACGAAATCCTGATCGGGCAGACCATCGATACCAATTCGGCGTTCATTGCAAAATCATTGGATTCGATAGGAATCGAGACCGCGGAAATGATTTCGATCAGTGATAAGAAGAATCACATTTTCAAAGCTTTTCGGGATTATCAGGATAAAGTTGACCTTGTCATCGTTACAGGCGGACTTGGCCCGACAAAGGACGACATCACCAAAAAAACAATCTGCGACTACTTTAATGACCGACTCGTCATGAACGATGAGGTTTTGGCCCATGTCACGCAAATGATCGAGGGTTTTTACAAACGTCCGATCACACAGTTGAATATCGATCAGGCGCTTGTTCCATCGACCGCCACCGTTTTGATGAATCGTTTTGGCACCGCGCCCGGAATGTGGCTCAAAAGAGGCAAGTCCGTCTTTATCTCATTGCCAGGTGTTCCGTTCGAAATGAAAGGACTGATGGAAAATGAAGTCATTCCAAAACTTGTATCGGAATTTAAACGGCCATTTATCATCCATAAAAGCATTTTGACCTACGGTGTCGGCGAAAGCCTGCTGGCTGAACGAATCGAGGATTGGGAGAGTGCGCTTCCCGAAATCATCAGGCTTGCATATCTGCCCAGCCCCGGAAAAGTAAAATTGCGGTTGACAGCACGTGGTTCCGATAAGGACTACCTGACACGAACTATCGAAGAAAATGTGGCATCTCTCGAGAAGATCATCGGCGATTGCATCATCGGATATGACGATGAAGGCGCGCTTGAGGTCGTCGTCGGCAAACTGTTGACGGGTCGAAAAGCTACGGTGTCGACGGCCGAAAGCTGTACCGGCGGCAGGATTGCGGCGATGTTGACAGCGGTACCAAAAAGTTCGGCGCATTTCAAAGGAAGTGTGGTCTGCTATGCGACCGAATCCAAAACAGATATCTTAAACATTTCGAAATCTTTGATCGATAAATATTCGGTTGTGAGTGCTGAAGTTGCCCAAGCGATGGCGATTTCGTCCAAAAAATTGTTTTCGACCGATTATGCGATTGCGACGACTGGCAATGCCGGCCCCTCAAAAGGGGATTCCGATGCCGAGGTCGGAACTGTTTTTATCTCGATCGCGGGCCCTGAAAATGTTGTCACTGAAGCCTTTCAGCTCGGTCAGCCACGTGAAAAAGTGATCGAACGCGCATCGAATAAAGCACTTGGAATGCTGCGCCGTGAAATTTTGAAAAATGTCTGAGAAATGTTTTGTGCAACAGGTTTTTTTTCTTTTCTTTGCACCCTGATTTTGAATAACGACTAAAGAATAAGCGAAATGTCAAGAGTTTGTGAGCTTACAGGTAAGAGAGCGATGGTTGGGAACAACGTATCGCACGCGATGAACAAGACGAAAAGGAAATTTTCGGTCAACCTGCTTAAAAAGCGTTTTTATCTTGCCGAAGAAGGAAGATGGGTGACGCTTCGTGTGGCTGCTTCTACGATCAAGACGATCAACAAAAATGGAATTTCGGCTGTGATGAAAAAAGCACAATCGGAAGGCCTGATCAAAAAAACAAAATAATTCCGCGCTGCGAAAACATAGATTACAATGGCAAAGAAAGGCAACAGAATACAGGTAATTTTAGAGTGCACCGAGCACAAAGGAACGGGAATGCCCGGAACTTCACGTTACATTACCACAAAGAACAAAAAGAATACTCCGGACAGGCTTGAGATCAAAAAATTCAACCCGGTCTTGAAAAGGGTAACCGTACACAAAGAAATTAAATAATAAAGAGTCATGGCAAAGAAAACCGTAGCAACCCTTCAAACGTCTTCAAAGAGATTGTCGAAAGCCATTAAAATGGTGAAATCTCCAAAGACCGGCGCCTATACTTTCGTTGAAAGCATCATGGCTCCCGAGCTGGTTGATGAATTTTTGAAAAAGAAATAATCGACACCAAATATTATTAAGCCGCTTCTGTGAAGTGGCTTTTTTTTTGTCAATGTCGAAATCGAAAGTCGAAAGGTCGTAAAGTCTTATGCGATATGATCTAAATTATTAATTATTCATTATTCATTATTAATTTATCTTTGCGATATCTGCCTTTGCGGCAAAATTTAGCATATGAATTTCTTCAAAAAAATATTTGGCAAAAGCGAGTCGACATTAAGTGACGAAGCAAAACAAACCCTCGACAAAGGGTTGGAAAAAACCAAAACCAGTTTCTTCTCAAAACTAACAAAAGCTATCGCGGGGAAATCCCGCGTCGACGATGAGGTTCTCGACAATCTTGAAGAAGTGTTGGTTGCATCGGATGTAGGTGTGGAAACCACCCTTAAAATCATCCAGCGGATCGAAAAGCGGGTAGCTGAGGATAAATATTTGGGAACGGACGAGTTAAATGCGATTTTACGTGAAGAGATCGCCGGCCTTTTATCGGAAACGAATTCGTCGGAAACCCCCGACTTTGTCGTTCCAACAGACAGTAAACCTTTTGTAATCATGGTTGTCGGTGTCAACGGCGTCGGCAAAACCACGACAATTGGCAAACTTGCAAACCAATTCAGGAAAAAAGGCTATAAGGTTGTCCTTGGCGCAGCCGATACATTCCGCGCTGCAGCAATCGACCAGCTTCAAATTTGGGCAGATCGGGTAGGCGTGCCACTCGTAAAACAGCAGATGGGCAGTGATCCGGCTTCGGTGGCTTTTGACACGCTTCAATCTGCCATCTCCCAAAATGCAGATGTCGTAATTATTGATACTGCCGGCCGTTTGCACAATAAAGTCAACCTGATGAATGAGCTGACTAAAGTAAAACGCGTCATGCAGAAAGTAATTCCCGATGCGCCGCACGATGTCTTGCTCGTTCTCGATGGATCGACAGGCCAAAATGCATTTGAGCAGGCCACGCAATTTACTGCTGCAACGGAAGTTACCGCACTCGCTGTCACCAAACTTGACGGAACTGCCAAAGGTGGTGTCGTCATAGGGATTTCGGATCAATTCCAGATTCCGGTAAAGTATATCGGAGTGGGCGAAGGGATCGACGATCTGCAGGTTTTCGACAAGTTCGAGTTCGTCGATTCGTTTTTTAAATAAACATCGCTTTTACCGCAATTCCGTAAAGGTTTTCTGCCAAGTATTTATACATTGCGGCACAAACCAAAACAACTTATGAATTTTCTAAATCGGATTCTGTGCTTTGCCGCATTATCAGGCAGCGCCATGGCCATTGGCCAGAACGAACTAAAAGATGGCTATTACATTGATAAGGGCAACATACGCCATGTCGGCGCATTTGCTTCATTTGAACTCGAAAGTATCAATGACAATAATACGCAGGTTACATTTCGGCCGCAAGGCGCCGGCCAAACGTATCAGGTAAGCGCCGAAGACATCATTGAAATTGGCATTGCCAACGATGTCAAGCTTAAAAAGTACACGGTCGATCTTGACGACAGCAATTATATTAATGTAGGGAACGCAAGTAAATACGCCGAATTCATTACGGTGACGACTTTCTTAAATGTAATCGTCGAAGGCAAAGCAAGCCTGCTCGCTTTTGAATCGCGATTCGGCGACAAATATTTTTACCAGATCGGTACTGACAATCCACAACAGTTGATCTATAAGAAGTTCCGATTAAAACAAAATGTGGCCCCGCAGGAAAATGTTGAATTCAGACAGCAACTCCAGGAAAAACTTTCGTGTGAAAGTGATCCGTTCAGCAAATTTTCAGCACTTGAATATAAAAAACCGGTTCTGATAGAAATTGTTCGCAATTACAATCAATGTATGGGGGGCGAAACGGTCGGGTACGAAAATATTAAACGAAACAAAGTTACATTTATGTATGGTGCATATGGTGGACTTTACTTCTCAAAGGCAAAAGTTAAAGGTGACAAATCAGTTTCGGACACTGAAACTACGTATAGCGCCGGAATGGATTTCGAATTCCTTTCGCCTGCGCGCCAATGGGGCTATTTTGCAAAAATCGAACTTGAAAAGTCTGCCGTCAATGTCGACAGGGTTGAAAGGTATTCAGTTTCCGATGTTTATATAAAAGATTCGTACAAATTTAATTCACTGACGCTGGATGCGATGGTAGGTGCACGATTCCATTTTAACCGCGCTGCGGCAAATCATCTGTTCATTGACGGCGCGGTAGGCGTGAACTTTCCCTTTTCCGGAGATATAGAAGTTGATCGAAGTTTTATCACGGATTCCGAAGGTCCTGTCACTAATACGACAATTTTTGATCCTCAAACCAACGTGTTTGGTAATTTCGGCCTTGGCTATTCTTTCAACCGTAAGTTTTCTGTATCTGGACGAATCGAATCACCCAAGGTCATATTACTACAAGGTGATAATAATGTGTCATATCTGCGCTATGGAATTAACGTCGGATATACATTCTAGCACGAAATGAAATATATTGGTTTTTTGCTTTTTGTCTTTGTTTTCGCAGGCTGCAGGCAAATGTCGATTGAAGATTTACAACATCTCAACGGCTATTGGGAAATCTCCTATGTCAGATTCCCGGACGGAACAAAGAAAGATTTCAAAATCAATGAAACGGTAGATTTTTTTAAAGTTGACGGAAATTCCGGAATCCGACGAAAGATGAAACCTCAATTCGATGGTACATATGCCGATTATGGCGGCATTGAAAAATTTGAAGCCGTTTTCGACGATGGGAAAGCTTTCTTAAAATATACTGCAGAGTTTCATTCGTGGACTGAAGAAATCCTAACTTTGAATAGCGAGGAATTCCGCGTCAGAAATGATTCGGATATTGAGTATTTCTACAAAAGGGCGGTGCCTTTTAATATAAAGTGATCATGGCAAAACGACTAGGAAATGACAGCCCGATCGGAGATATCTTAAAAGAGATCATCCAGGTGAACAAGCTGCAGCCCGGAATGGATGAGATCGCGGTCTCGGATGCCTGGAAGAGCCTGATGGGAAACGGTGTCAACAGTTATACGAGGAACATTGCTTTGAAAGGCAGTACGCTGTACGTCGAATTAACTTCAGCCGTACTGCGTGAAGAACTAAAATACGGGAAAGAAAAAATAATTCGGCTGCTGAATGATGGCCTCGGCCGGGATGTTGTCAAAGAGGTTGTTTTGAGATAAAAAAAAATCCCGCAGCTAAGCGG
>CBDUBP010000009.1:0-18783 GCA_965365415.1 uncultured bacterium
AATGGTTCGACCGGCATTGATGCGATCGTCGGACTTGCTCCCGCGGAAACGAATCCGTCGGCGATCGCGGCAGCTTCCGGTATTGAAATTCCGGCCTTGGTGATCGCAGGATCAAATGACTGTGTTACGCCGCCGGCAGAGAATCAGTTTCCTATGTACCAAGCGCTGCAGAGTGAGTGCAAGACCTTTATCAGCATTACCGGCGGAAGTCACTGTCAGATGGCTGATTACAATTTACTGTGTGCGATAGGCGAGGGAACCTGCAGCCCGTCGGCGGAAATTTCTCGGGAAGAACAGCACAATATTATCAATATGTACCTGATTTCCTGGTTAAATGCACAATTAAAAGTCGATTGTGTGTCCGGCAGTGCATTCAATTCCCAGATAGAATCTGATCCTTCAATTACTTTTGAGCGTAACTGCGACCAATGCGATCTGCTCTCAGCCAATGAGGTTAATAAGTTTTTTAAGATTTATCCAAATCCGTTTGATCATACGGTTGAAATCACGATCAGCTCAGGGAAATATGAGTTTGAAATCCGCGACATCCGGTCAGCATTGGTGTATAAAGAATCGATCTTTGGAGCGACGAGCATTGACATCAGCCGGCTGTCCAAAGGAATCTACCTGGCAACAATTGCCGACAATGGCGTCGTAATTGCAACCGCGAAACTTGTAAAAAGATAATTATTCGATCCTGGTGAGCAATAACTTTTCCGGCGGATGCAGCACCAGCGGGAATTTTTCAATCTTAACGGAACTGCTGTCAAGGCCAAATGCTTTTTCTTCCGAGAGGCTAAGTTTTTTAATCAGGAAGTAAGTGTTCATGATGATTTTTTCATGCCAGCGCATGAGACTGTCGTTCGAAAGGAATTTCTCCGAAAGCACGAATTTAAAATCACCGATAATGTTGTTTTTATTTAGCGATTCATAACGGCTGGTGATGTCCACCTCGCCATTCTTCACCATGTCGCGAAGTACTTCCTTAAACATCAGGTTGATTTTTGTCGGTTCGCGGAATCCAAGGTTGAAATCGATGCGGAACAGATCGTCCTTAAGGATTTCAGTCACTTTATATTCCGATCTGTAAGGTTCACTCAAAATGTTCACATGTACAAACCAATAGATATCGGCACGTTTCGGGCGCTTTTGAAGGATCGAAAACAATACTTTTTCTTCAATTTCATCGACGCGGTTCGCATTCGTCATGTAAACAAGGTGTGTTGCATATTTAGGAATCGACAAGTCGACGCTGAGTTCGGCAAGCACTTTCTTGTAATTGTCGATCTTGACCATTTTCGTGTAACTCTTGCTTATTTTCTTTGCACGATACCATATTGCCATTAATATGACCAATAATGCGGTTATCGTAATAGTGAAGTTTCCACCATCCCAGAATTTCTTCATATTTGCGACGAAGAAGCTGATTTCGATCACTAAATAGAGCAAAATGATTCCAACGATAGCATATACCTTAATTCGTTTTATGAGCATATAGTAACTAAGCAGCGATGTGGTCATGATCATGCATAGGATAATGGCCAGACCGTATGCAGCCTCCATTCTTGCAGAAATCTGAAAATAGAGAACTACGAAGACGCAACCTAAAAACAGAAGCCAATTTACCGACGGAATGTAAAGTTGTCCCTTAAGGTCTGTCGGATATTTAATACGGATCTTTGGCCAGAAATTCAGGCGCATGGCTTCATTGATCACTGTAAATGATCCACTGATGACCGCTTGCGATGCAATAACCGCCGCGCATGTTGCGATGACAATTCCGAACGGTCGGAACCACTCGGCCATGATAAGATAAAACGGATTTCCAAAATCGCCGCCAAGTTCTGATAAGGTCTGACCTTCGTGCATCACCAGATATGCCGCCTGCCCGAAATAATTCAAAACCAGCATTGTCTTGACAAATATCCAGCTGACGCGGATGTTTTTTCGTCCGCAATGTCCCATATCCGAATACAACGCTTCCGCACCCGTCGTACATAAAAATACTGCGCCAAGAACGAAAAAGCCTTCAGGGTGGATCGTCAACAGATGATAGGCGTAATAAGGGTTTAATGCTTTAAAGACTTCAGGGTGATTGACGATCTGCATCAATCCAAGAATTCCAAGCATGCTGAACCAAACCAGCATTACCGGGGCAAAAAATTTACCAACGAGCTTTGTTCCGAATTGCTGGATATAGAAAAGCACAAACAATATCCCGATTACGATTGGAACTGTATTAAGTTCGGGAAAGTAATTTCGCAAGCCTTCAACAGCGGATGATACCGAGATCGGCGGTGTGATGATCCCGTCGGCCAAAAGCGCGCTTCCGCCAATGACGGCAGGCACGATCAGCCATTTGACCTTTGTTCGTTTTACAAGGGCATATAACGCGAAAATCCCGCCTTCACCATTGTTGTCGGCGTTGAGTGTAATGTAAACGTACTTGATTGTGGTTTGTAAAGTCAGTGTCCAAAAGATACACGAGACACCTCCGAACGCAATATCCGCGGAAATATCCTCGGCTCCAATAATGGCTTTCATTACATAGAGCGGTGAGGTACCAATATCGCCGTAAATGATCCCCAAGGTGATTAACAATCCGGCGAAAGACAGTTTGCTAAGCTGTCCGTGATGTTGCGAACTCATATCTGACTGGTCAAAAAAAGTGTGTAAAGTTACCACTATTAAGTACATAATGATAGATCGGCCCACTTTTTTTAAAACAACGAAAAAGGGCTGGCATTGAGCCAACCCTTAATCTGATATTTGGGGGGTAATTATCTTCTACGTCCTTCAGAACTGCGAGATGGTGCAGAACTTCTTTGTGGTGTTGACGCGGGTACACTAAATGTTGGTGTCGGCCTTGAACTTGGAGCCTGTACCTGCCGCGATGGAGATGTACTGCGGGCTGGCGACGAAGATCTGACATTTTCAGAACGGGCCGGTGTATATTTCCTGACCTGAATTGTGGATCTTACGTTGTTGTTTCGAGAAGGAGTCTGACGTACTACACTTGGTGTTGCCGCTTCAGAACTGCTTGTTTCCGACTGACTCCCCGTTGTTTTCGGAATTGTAACGCTTCTTGTCGAACTGCCGGTAAAACTGCTTTGCGGAACGGTCGCCCTGGTTCCGGTTGTTACTGACGGCGATGAAGCTCTTGGCGATTCCGCCGTAACGCTTTTCGATCTTACAGGATTTTTCGTCAATGCTGAGCTTGATTTTACACCCTGCGCTTTTTGCGTACGTATTGCAGCGTTCTGAACATTGCTTCTTGTAGATGCAGCATTTGATCTTACCGTATTGTTTGTTGCAGCTGCCGTTCTGGCGCCGCCGGTGTTGCGAACCAATTCATGGCGATTAGTGTATCCTTGGTTCCGATGGTTGAACGATCGGGTCGGATGCGCATTCTGGTATGCGGTTGAACGTATCGGCTGATGGAGCGCAATCGCAGTATGGCTGTGACGAACAGGTGTATAATTATAGTGGTGATGATGGTTGATGTGAACATGGATGTGATTTACGTAGGTGTAAACCGGATACGGACTCCAATACGACCAATATGACGGGTAATGGCCCCAATACCAAGATGAGTAATAAGGCCGATAGTGTGAAGCCCAGAAGTAATCGTAAATGACAGGAGTCGTATAATAAACAGGTTCGTAGATGTAGTTTTGTCCGTACATGTACATATCGCCGACAACCTGAACACGGACATTATTGCGTTCATCGCGTTCCACTTCAACTGTGGCAACGTCCTGATACATATCGCGACCGATGACGGCCTGTATTACAATCAGGTGTGTATTTCTTTCAGTACTTTCAATAACACGCAGATAATCGACATGATTGTCTGCATTTAAATCCAGATTCGAAATCCGCTGCTTGGGATCATTTAGCATCCTTTCAAAATCCTGTAGATTTTCGGCATCACCAAAGATTGAAGCACCTGCCCTAAGGTCCAGATTGTCGCTGATATCGTCAGTGGCTGCGGTTACCGTTGTCCTGTCCTGAGCAATGATTCCCAACGAACTCATCAGGAAAAAAGCCAGCAGGAAAATATGCGATTTCGCTTTCATAATGTACTATTTTAGTGGATTGATGGCTAAAACCTTCAGCCGTGCGCCCGTTACCAATTACTGTGCCAGCAATTTTTTCTACCTTTCCAAAAAAAGTATGATGAGAATATTTACATGCATTCTTTTAGTGGTAGGTTGCCACATGAATTCACAGCAACCCTTTACTAATGTGGATGTAAAGAATCTTATTGAAGACAAAATCAGTATTCGGGCGTTACAATTCGATTCAGGAAAAATTTGGTTCGGCTCAAACGAAGGGATTATCGGATATTTCGATCAAAAAGAGAACTTCAAATTCGAAAAACAGATTGATTTCAATGGGAACAAGCCGGACTTCAGGAGCATCTCCTCAAATGAAGATCATGTGTTAGCTTTAAATGCGGGATCACCGGCGCTTTTATATCGCATAAGGAAAGATGGAACAGGAATCAAATCCGTCTATCGCGAAATGCATCCGGACATTTTTTACGATGGCCTGAAGATGAACGGACAATTTGGAATTGCAATGGGTGATCCGATCGATGGATGCTTTTCAATTATCGTGTCAACAGATGGCGGAAATTCCTGGATCAAAAAATCTTGCTCGGATGAAATCCGCGCCCATGAAGTAGAAGCTGCATTTGCTGCGAGTAATTCGACATTGATCGTTAAAGAAAACAAAGTATGGTTTTTTACCGGTGGAAATCATTCGAGGATGTTCTTTTCCAATGATCTCGGAACAAGCTGGACCAACAGCATATTGCCAATCGTTCAGGGTAACAAAATGACAGGAATATTCTGCGCGGATTTTTACGATGTGAATATTGGCATTGCTGCGGGCGGCGATTATGATCAGCCGACAAGCAATAAGTCGAACAAAGCCATGACTACTGATGGCGGTAGAACATGGAACCTCGTCGCTGACGGCGCAGGTTTTGGTTATGCATCGGCGATCAAATTTGTTCCCGGCAGCAATGCGATGGAAATAGTTTCGGTGGGCGCGACCGGATTGTGGTATTCGTCAGATCGCGGAAATTCCTGGCAAAAACTGCTCGATGATTCGAATTTGTATACGATCGAATTCGAAAATCGGAATACGGCATATGCCGCAGGCAAAGGAAAACTTGTCCGTTTGGATTTCAAATGATCATTTCTTCTTTTGGCGATATTGCTTCAGCAAACGCCGGCTGAAATCTTCCTCCGCTTTTTTTAATTTCAGGATCTTTTGCGGCGAAATGACACTTTTAAGATTTGAAGTCAATTTTTTGCGCAATGAGTGAAGTTCATCCTCATCTTTCTCCATCTGATGTATTACGGCCAGCGCATCTTTGTCCGAAAGTTGATCGATCGACGTGTTTTTCCGGTCGATGTAATTAGCAACCTTTTTCCGGCGTAGCTCACTTTGCCTGACCTCAAATTCATTGTAAACCGGCCAGAATTTGGCGGCTTCGTCGGGTGTCAGTGCCAATTCATTCGTAATGAACGCCACTTTAAGCGACTTGACCTGTTTTGCCTTCTCACGATATTCACCTTGCGCATTTATTGCAAATACGGACAAAAGTGCAAATGCGATAATGATTTTTTTCATTGTAATAGAATGTATTGTTCGATGTTGGGATTGTTTGATAAGGTTTCTTCGAGGACACCTTCATCGAGCGCAACTTCGGATTGCATTTCGAGGATGTCCGATTCATCTAGCAAAGAAATGATCTCGTAATCGGATATCCGTGAATAGGCAATATAGGACGCGATTTCCGACGCCGATGGCTGTACCTCAGCTTTAGAAAAATTGAATGTGGCAAGAATTCCAAAAGCGACAATAACCACAGCCGCAACGAGCATTCTTATGCTTGTGTTGTTCCAAATCGAAACCTCTTTGGGTTCCGGGGTCTCAATTCTATAAAAAATTTCTTCGTGAAGTTTCTCGAAATATGCATCCGGTGCTTTAAAGCCTGATTTTATCTTTTCGTTATCGAGCCTGAATTCTTTCATTGGCAATTGACGTTTCAATATGAAAAGGGTTTAATCTTTAGTGACAAATTCTTCAATTTTTTTGACGGCATGGTGATACGATGCTTTTAACGCGCCGACGGACGTTCCAAGAATTTCCGACATTTCCTCATATTTCATCTCTTCAAAATATTTCATTTTGAATACAAGCTGCTGTTTGGCCGGCAGCCTTGCAATCGCGCGGTGAAGCTTTATTGTGATCTCATCACTTTCAAAGTATTCGTCGGCTTTCAGGTTATCGATCGCACGATTCTGAATTTCCTCACTGCTGATATTGCTCAGTTTTGCCTTTCGCTTTAAAAACGTAATCGATTCATTGGTCGCTATGCGGTAGATCCATGAAAACAATTTGCTTTCGCCTTTGAACTGCGACAAATGGCGGAAAACCTTGATAAATGTGTTCTGCAAAACATCATCGGCATCATCGTGATTGATGACAATATTCCGGATATGGCTATACAACGGACGGCCGTATGATGCGATCAGTTTTTTAAACGCCGCATCACGTGTCCCCGGATCGAGAAGCTCCCTGATAAATTCCGTTTCGTCGATATCCCGCAATTCAAAAATTTTGCATAAGATGATTTATCGTAACGAAAGTTTAATTATGGTATTGCAATTTCCGCATCGGGTGTGACTGCCGGCCTTTCGGGATCCTGCCGAACGGGCCGAGGAGCAGGTTTAGGCGGTTCAACAGGCGCCGATTTATCTTTAACCGGTACATAAATCTCAGTCTTCCATTGCGACGGACGCTTGTTTTCGCGCATCGTCACGGAATAAACCTCAATATAGCCATCCTCATCGCTTTCCTCATATTTGTTGGCATTGCAATATGCGAAAGTTTTGTCCCAAGCTTCGGGCAAATGCGAATGATCGCCCGTGAGCGTTGTTTTGACAGCCAGATATGTTTCGGTTTTTCCGGCCGAAATATCGCTTTCAGGCGCAACAAAGATCTCTTCGCGTACAGGTATGCAGACCGAGAATTTTGTCAGGCCTTTTTTATAGTCGAAATAATCATAAAGCACGAATGGTTTACCTGAAGGCCTCATTTTATTCTTGTCGAAAAAATGAAGCATCTGCGATGTCATGATACTGATGTTCTTCGGAAGATTTTCGATTTTGCTCGTAATTGTCTTCGCCAGATAATTCGTTCCCGGTTTATGCACAAGACCATGAACCCTGATCTGATATTTGCTGATCTCGCTTGTGATCGATTTCTTTAATCTCGCCAGATTGTCATTGTATTCTTCTCCGATAACTTTTGATGGACCGCCCTGAAGCGTCGCGTGGACTTTAGGCATGAAACCCAATTTTCCCTTCACATGCCACGTGACTTTCGTGCCGCCTGCGGTATCCTTCAAAATCCAGTATGATTCAGAAGGAAGTCCGTCGGCGGTGATCCGCTGGACGATACTGTCGGTGCCTTTTGTTGAAAGAATGATCACAGAACCATCCGACATCGCGGTTTCCCAATCCATGGCTGCACCTTTTCCTGTCGTAACTTTACTATAAGTCCGCTCGGCATTCTTATCGGCATACCATAATTCCCAATTATTTAGTTCGTTCAAGTAACCGAACACGACTTTTTTTGGCAGCGCGATTACCGTACTTTTCCGGATATCATAATCGCCTCGCTGCGTCGCGATATAAACCGCAGCGGCGAACAGTGCAAGCAGGAGGATCAGGAACAGGTATTTGAGGATTCTCATCTGTCGTCTAGTGTTTTAGGAAATATTTCATTACAAAAAGAAAGGCAATGAAAATCAGGAACCCAATCAGCACCCGATAACTGCCTTTGTAATGCTGCCTGTGCAGCGTCTTATCCTTTCGATAGACATAGATCGATGCTGCAACAAAAACGATCAGGAAAAATACTGCAAAGATCAATTGGCCTCTTGTGAACATATTTCTTCATTTATCAACCAAAATTAAAGACTTTGATGCGATCCGCTTTAATTTGTCGGCAATAAATATTTCAGATGATGAAAAAACAATTAAACGCCGTTGAGGAATTTCACAATGCTTTTGGGCTAACCGTCAATCATGCACCGGCTGGCGACCTCGGCGAAAGCATCAACATGCTTCGTTATAATTTGATGAAGGAAGAGAACGAAGAATATCTTGAAGCGGTGATGAACAATGATACCGTCGAAATTGCCGATGCGCTTGGCGACATGCTTTACATATTGTGTGGGACGATCCTGTCGCACGGACTTCAGCACAAGATAGAAGAAGTGTTCGATGAGATCCAGCGCAGCAATATGAGCAAACTCGGACCTGATGGGCGCCCGATCTATCGCGAAGACGGAAAGGTGTTGAAAGGACCGGATTATTTCAAACCGGATTTTTCGGCGATCTTACAGTAATCAGCAGACTTTTACCGTCCAGCCGAAATTGTCGTCGGCAACTTTGTATTGGATGTCGGTCAGCTTTTCTTTCAGAAGCATCGCCATTGGATTTTGAGTTTTTGGCAATTCGTAATAATTGTCCTGATAAGAAAATCCTGCGATCGGATTTACCACTGCGGCAGTTCCCGCCCCAAAGACCTCTTTAAGCGCTCCCTCGTTGAAGGCGTCGACAAGTTCCGATACCAGGATTGGCCGCTCTTCAACTTCTATCCCAAGGCTTCGTGCAAGATCGATCAGGCTTTTACGTGTCACTCCATCAAGGATCCGTTCACTGACCGGAGCTGTGCAAAGCGTATCGTTGATCCTGAAGAACACATTCATGGTTCCTGCTTCCTCGAGTTTGGTATGTGTCGCGTCATCGGTCCAGATGATCTGCTGAAAACCTTGATCATTTGCAAGCTTTGTCGGATAAAACTGCGCTGAATAATTTCCGGCGGCCTTCGCAGCACCGATTCCGCCATTTGCCGCGCGGCTATAATGGTCGGCTATGATGACCCGAACTTCCCCTGAGTAATAGGATTTCGCAGGCGAAAGAATGATCATGAAACGATATTGCGTCGACGGGGCCGCAATGACGCCGGTTCCGATAGCGATCATGAACGGTCGGATGTACAAGGTATTCCCGCGTCCTTTTTTGACCCACTCTTTTTCCAGATTCAATATTTCGAAGAGCCCGCCCAGAAATATTTCTTCAGGCACTTCGGGCATCGCCATCCGTACTGCCGATTTATTGAATCGATGATGATTTTCCTCCGGCCTGAATAGCCAAACCGAATCGTTGTCGTCTTTATATGCCTTCATGCCTTCAAAAATAGCCTGTCCATAGTGAAAGACCTTGGCTGAGGGATCAAGCAGGAAAGGCTCATAAGGTTTGATTTGCGGCGTCTGCCACTCACCATTGCGAAAATCACAAACGAGCATATGATCCGTAAATACCGTTCCGAATGACAGGTTTTCGAAATCAACGCTGTCGATCTTTGATGACGGTACTTTTACGATATCGATTTCGTGGGTAGGGTATAGGCTCATCATGATTCGGGGAATGTTGTGCAGAACTGCTGATAATAATTTTCGTCGAACGCCATTTCAGGGGCTAAATTAAATAAAAATCAACAGGTTTAAAGTCTGTGTATAAATATTTTGAAATCAGTTAAAAGCACTTCAATCGACTGAAGTTTTGTGAAAGATGCTATTTTTGCAAGCAACAATATTATTTCCAATGAAAAATTTCCTGACCGTTGCAGCACTGATGATGATTCTTGCAGGCTGCAAGCAAACCGAAGAAGTCAAAGTCGACGAAACCAAAATCGAAATCCCTGCGGATACGATCGTACAAAAAGATACGATTGCGTCGATGGAAATCATCGAAGAAGAAAAAGAATCGGCAGCAACCGACGAGAAGCCTTCAGAAATAGCGATGGCAAAACCGGAGGTCAGCTATGCTTCGTTCGGAGAAAAGTTTAAAGCCGATAATGTCTTTTCGAAAGAGCGGATGCTTAAGGAATACAGTAATTTGAAAAAAGGTGATACGGTCAGCGTGAAATTTAAATCTGACATAAAATCAGTCTGCAAAAAGAAAGGATGCTGGATGAAGATGGACCTTCCTAACAATCAGGAATCGTTCGTGCGCTTTAAAGATTATGGTTTTTTCGTCCCGCTGAATGCCGACAGTTCGCCGGCAATCGTATCGGGTAAGGCATACATCGATGTTGTTTCCGTGGCAGAATTGCAGCACTACGCAAAAGACGGCGGAAAATCCCAGGAGGAAATCGACAAAATCACCGAACCCAAAGTTACTTATGCTTTTTTGGCTGACGGCGTAATGATTGAAGAATGATTCGCAAAATTTTCTACATCCTGATTATCGCAACCATCGTATTTTCGTGCAGGAAAAACGATTGCGAACCCGTTGCTGGCGAAACTTCTGATTCCGGAGCGAAAAAGGGAAAGAAAAAGTTCGAAATGTACTCGATGTCGGAGATGTCGCTTTTGATGGAACAGATGTATGTTGATAACCAACGGCTTCGAGAGCGGATCAAAAAGGGCGACACGATCGGCAAATTTCCGAACCATTTCATGAAGATCCATGAAGCTGCAATGACCGATGATACTGAGAACGACGCATTCTTTAAGGAACAGGCCGGGATTTTCATCAATGCGCAAAAGATGATCTACGAAGATCCAAAAAATGCCAAAGAACATTTCAACAAGGGTGTGAATGCGTGCCTGAGCTGTCATGAAGTCAAATGCGGCGGGCCAATCCCAAGGATCAAAAAACTTTACCTCGAATAGTGAAACGGGAAATCATCGTAACGGGTGATGGCTCGACAACGATCAGGCTGCCGGATTGGGATGAATGTTATCATTCAAAGCATGGCGCCATCCAGGAAGCATACCATGTATTTATCCGTAATGGGCTGGACTATTTTGAGAGTAAGCCCGTCTCCGTTTTGGAAATCGGATTTGGCACGGGCCTTAATGCGCTGATCACGGCCATCGAATCAGATCAGCGAAAACAGGCAATCGATTACACCGCAATTGAAGCATATCCTGTTGAACCGGACGAAGCCATTTCAATGAATTATTGTGCGGAACTTGGCGCGGGTTGCGACTGGTTCGGGAAAATGCATCAGGCGCGATGGGAGCATGAGGCTGAGATCCATGGACTATTCAGGCTTACAAAGATCAAACGCTTTTTTGAAGAAATCGACTTCAATGACAAATTCGACATCATATATTTCGACGCGTTTGGGTTTCGCGTGCAGCCGGAACTCTGGTCGGAGGATATTTTTCGAAGGATGCACGATTCCCTTCGCGCGGGAGGAATTTTGACAACCTACGCCGCGCGGACCATAATCAAAAAAAACATGGAGGCTGCCGGGTTCAAAGTCAGCAAGGTCGCGGGCCCGCCGGGAAAACGTGAAATGCTTTTCGCTCGAAAATAATTTCCGATTGCTAATTAACACACTCAAACGTTGTAGTGAATGGTTTTTATTTTAAATTTGATACACCAACCACAAACAAGCTTTCCAATAGAATGAAAAGAACAATGTTTGATTACACAAAAACGATACTCGAAAGAGTTAGTTTTGATCCGTTACTTTTTTGCAAAGAGTTAGAAAAAGCATTAAAGATGTTACTGCCTTACGAAGTTGAACAACTTACCGACTGGCTTTTATCATTTACGCAGGAAAAACCGGAACTCCGACAATGCCTTAATATCGTCGGGAAATAAAACTGAAAGGAGCTTAAACGGCTCCTTTTTTAATTCCCTACAAATTCTAATTGTAAGATTTAACTTTAATTACAAGGTGCTTTAATGCACTTAATCGATAAAAAGAGCACTTTATCGGTAAAATGTTTGGTTGTCTGATTTGATTTTTTTTACTTTACCTCACGTTCTTTAATCAAGATAACCCTAAATCTTATCTTTTATGCCCCGCATGATCTATGACTACACCAAATCAGTCCTGGAAAGGGTAAGTTTCGACCCAAACCTTTTCAGCAAAGAACTCAGGAAGGCATTAAGGACACTTTTACCGTACGAATTGGAAAGCCTCAAAAACTGGCTTGAATATTTTACGCGGGAAAAGCCCGAACTTAAGCAATGCATTTCGATTGTTCTGGAATGAAAAAGGAGCCTTGTGCTCCTTTTTTACTTTTTGTTCAGCGGGCTTATGATCTGGACGTTGTGGAATACGATGGCACCCTTGATCACTCCGGCAATGGTGCTGCGAAGTGCATGGATGATATGGATCTTTAGTTCCGTTTTTGGGAATACCAGGCTCACCTCGCGTGCAGGGCGCGGTTCTTTAAAATGTTTAAGTTTTGATTGATCTTTTTCCTTTAGGTCAAGAGTGTGCAGATATGGAAGCAGCGTTGTGCCTAGTCCTTCATCGGCGAGTTTGATCAGGGTTTCAAAACTTCCGCTTTCAATCGAGAATCTAGTTTTGTTTCCGCCGGCAATCTTGCACAGATTAAGGACGCCTTCCCGAAAGCAATGCCCGTCACGCAGCAACAGAATGTCGTCGACATTGATGTCGCCGATCTCGATTTCGTTCTTTGAGGACTTTTCATGCCCTTCGGGAATATATGCGACAAACGGTTCATAATACAAAACGATTTCCTTCAATTTTTCCTCTTCAAGCGGCGTTGCTGCGATGGCGGCATCGAGCTGCCCGTTTTTTAATCTCGTTACGATCTGATCCGTGGTCAGTTCTTCGATCACCAACTGTACTTTCGGATATTTTTTGATGAAGTTCGAAAGAAACATCGGAAGTAATGTCGGCATGACCGTCGGAATGATTCCGAGCCTGAATTCGCCGCCTACAAATCCCTTTTGTTGGTCGACGATGTCCTTGATCCTGTCAGCTTCATTGACGATATTCTTTGCCTGCGCGACAATCTTCTGACCAATATCCGTTAATTGAATCGGTTTCTTAGTGCGGTCGAAAATCTGCACGCCAAGTTCCTCTTCGACCTTTTGAATCTGCATGCTCAGCGTCGGCTGTGTGACAAACGTTTTTTCGGCCGCAAGCGTGAAGTTTTTATGCTCGGCTACCGCAAGCACGTACTGCAACTGAGTAATAGTCATTTTGATAATTTATACTGATGTAAAATTAGATATCTATCGATTTTGATTATTTACTAAAACGATTTATTTCTTAACTTTATGATGTTAACAAAAAAATCAAGCTATGAAAATCAACAGTATCGGATTGCCCGTTGACGAATCTGCCGAAATCGTTCAGGACATGCAGGTATTGCTTTCCGGATTCCAGGTTTATTACCAGAACCTGCGCGGGCTGCATTGGAACATCCGGGGCAAACGCTTTTTTAACCTTCACGTCAAGTTTGAAGAACTGTATAATGAAGCGCAGCTTAACATCGACGCGATCGCCGAACGGATTTTGACCATAGGCGGAACACCGCTGCATACGTTCGAGGATTACATCAAAAGTAACAAGCTGAAAATTGGCAAAAACATCTCAAATGATGTGGAAGCGGTACATCTTGTTGTCGATTCGCTTGCATCATTGCTTGCAATAGAGCGCATCATCCTTGATAAATCGGCTCAAATCCACGACGAAGGAACTAACTCCATGATGAGCGACCTTATCAAAAATCAGGAAAAGACGGTCTGGATGATGAAGGCATGGCTCGAAGAGAGTTTATAATCAATATCTTATCCGATTTAAGAGGCTGGAAGCTGAATTGTTTCCAGCCTTTTCACTTGTTAAATAAACATTAAATCACAATCGATCCATCGAATAATAACAATCGAATTTTAAATTTGCGCCATGAAATTTTCAGTTCGGATACTGTTGCTTCTGTTTGTCACATTCCTGTCGACGCCCACTGTGGTGAGCCTGATCGAGAAGAATTGTGACATTTCGATATTTTTCACGATGACCGAAGAAGAGGAAAGCCATAAAGAACTGAAAGTTGTCTTTAACGATGACTGTCAACACACGTTGCCACCGATGGCCGACAGATCTTCAGCAAAAATCCTTTTTGAAAATCTTTCGCGACACGACAACGTCTCCGCATCTATTTTTTCCCCTCCGCCTGAACAGGTTTAAATACATCGCTTTTTGATTTTCTTCGGAAGAGGAAGACGATTACTGTATTTAAATCTGTTAGCAAATGACAAAAAAAATTAGTCTGTTTGCCAATCTGAAGTCTGATTTTGCTTCAGGATTGGTCGTATTTCTTGTGGCATTGCCATTGTGCCTCGGTATTGCAATGGCTTCCGGCGCCCCATTATTTTCAGGAATCATCGCCGGAATCATCGGCGGTATCGTCGTCGGATATTTAAGCACCTCGCATATAAGCGTATCCGGTCCGGCTGCTGGCCTGACGGCAATCGTGCTTACGGCGATCTCCGATCTGGGAGCTTTTGATATTTTCCTCGCATCGGTGGTCATGGCCGGTGTAATGCAGCTGATCCTCGGATTTTTAAGTGCGGGCAGCATTTCAAATTATTTCCCCACAAATGTGATCGAAGGCATGCTCGCAGGTATCGGCGTGATCATTATCCTCAAACAAATCCCGCACGCGCTTGGCTACGACAGTGACTTCGAAGGCAACGAAAGATTCGTGCAACTGACGGGCGAAAACACTTTTACCGCGATTTCAAATGCCATTCAATCCATCAGTGTCGGCTCGCTGATCGTCACAATGGTATCGCTCGGAATACTTTTGCTGTGGGAAAAGAATCAGTTTTTGAAGAATCTAAAAATTGTACCCGGTGCACTCGTAGCGGTCATTGTTGGAATTTTATTAAATGGCATGTTTATCATGACCGGAAGTGCGCTCGCGATCACAAGCGAACATCTGGTTACGCTTCCAGTTCCGCAGTCGATCGAAGAATTCAGGAACATACTCGTATTTCCCAATTTTTCAGCCATCGCGGATCCGCAGGTATGGACGGTTGCGGCAACCATCGCAATCGTGGCTTCGATCGAAACGCTGTTGTGCATCGAGGCTGCCGACAGGATGGATGAGCATAAACGTTATACCAATACCAACAAGGAACTGAAAGCGCAGGGAATCGGGAACATCATTAGCGGTTTGCTCGGCGGATTGCCAATGACATCGGTCGTGGTACGTACCTCTGCAAATAATAACGCCGGCGCGAAAAGCAAAATGTCTACTATCATTCATGGCTTTCTGCTGCTGATCTGTGCTTTGTCGATCCCGATGGTGCTGAATAAGATCCCATTGGCAACGCTGGCGGCCATCTTGCTGCTTGTCGGATATAAATTGGCAAAACCTTCCCTGGTACGGAAATTTTGGTCGAAGGGCAAATACCAGTTCATACCGTTTGCCGCTACGGTCGTTGGCGTTGTATTTACCGATCTTTTGAAAGGTGTCACGCTTGGAATCGTCATCAGCATCATCTTCGTGCTTAAAGGAAACCTTAAACGGGCATATTCATTCAGGAAGGAGCAATATGCCGATGGCGACATTATTCATATCGATCTTGCCCAGGAAGTATCGTTTCTTAACAAAGCGGCGATCAAGCAGACCCTGAGTGAGATCCCTGAAAATTCCAAAGTGGTCATCAGTGCGTCGGATACGGTTTATATTGCACATGACGTCCTTGATTTGATCAAGGAGTTCAAGGTTACGCGTGCTGCCGACGAGAACATCAAAGTAAAGTTGCGCGGTTTCAAGAAGGCGTATGAACTCGAGAACTCGGACGAATCGTTTAATCATGTGTCCATCACGCATTTTTACGACGGGGTAAATCAAAAACATTCAAAAGTACGGCAGCATGAACCTGCCATTAAATAAAAAGTAACTAATTTGCAGGCTCAGTCCTGCCAAACAATCAGATCATGAGTGATTATTATCAAAAGATTTTAGAAAACAACAGAAAGTGGGTAGAGGCAATGATCGAAAAGGATCCGAATTACTTCGCGGATCTTGCAAAAGGGCAGAAGCCGCCATTATTGTGGATTGGCTGCTCGGATAGCCGTGTTCCCGCAAACGAGATCATTGGAGCAAGATCGGGAGAAGTATTCGTCCACAGGAACATTGCGAACATGGTGGTGCATTCCGACATGAATATGCTCAGCGTCCTGGATTATGCAGTCAATGTCCTTCAGGTAAAACATGTGATTGTCTGCGGCCATTACGGCTGCGGCGGCGTCAAAGCGGCGATGGGTAACGATTCGATCGGAATCATCGACAATTGGATTCGCCATATCAAAGATGTTTACCGACTGCATAAAACCTATCTCGATTCCATCATCGATGAAGAAAAAAGGTTTAATGCATTTGTAGAGCTCAATGTTCGTGAGCAGATATTCGATTTGGCTAAAACATCGATCGTACAGTCGGCATGGCGCGCGGGACGCGAACTAAGCCTGCATGGATGGGTTTACGGACTGAATTCGGGTTATGTGACCGATTTGAATGTCAATATTGGCGGGCAGGATGATCTCGAAAAGATAGACCAATTGCAATTTTAGATAAAGGCCGCCACGTGCGGCTTTTTTTATTCCGTGTCGTGATTTTCGTTGAATGTCGACGGCAGAAGCTGTGGTATGAATTTGATCAGGATTGGCAGGAGCAAACTTCCGCCGGGCAAAAGGAAAATTGTCAGCGACGGAATTGTTTTGCAAATTTCCAGAATCTGGTTTTTGATTTTTTTCTTTTCCCTGGAATCAAGATCCCGTTGTGTCGACTGCGCCAACAATACCATCAATTCCCTGCTTTGTGAAATTTCTTTCGTCAGTCGTTTTTTATTCCTTGTAATCAGGACAATGACGCTCTGCGTCAGATTGTCGTAAAAGTGTTTTACCGGATTCGAGTAATTGAAATATGGGATCTCATGCCGGTATTTACGGATAAATGCATCGGTTGCGTGCACGCTTTCGGCAATAAAAGATTCGTCTATCTGCATACTCTCAGCCAACTTCTGGAGGAAATAGTATTCATCGTTTTCAATTTTTCCATCGCTCCACAAAACCATGGCGGCAATATCGACGAAATAATATTTTTCAAGGCGGTCTGAGAAATAATCGAGTTTTAGCTCATCTACACTTGCAATGCCACCTTCGGCAAATTTGCCATAACGTACCGACGCTTCGAAAAGCTTTATCAGCATGTTGTCGTGCGGAGATTTTGAAGTTTTGGTTTTTAGCGCGAGCGATATGACCGTGATGATGGTTTCCTCGATCTTCTTAAGATATTTAGACGGAATGCTTTCATTTAGCAGAAATCGCTGAAACGCGAGGACATCGATGAACAGCAGCGCATTGGTAACGACATGCGAAAAGTTCCGGCTGATGATATCCTGGTTGGTCTGAACGCGGTCGTGGATGATCTCTTCAAGATTTGCCGACGGTTTGCTGCCGAAAACCTTTTTAAATAAACTGAAGCCTTTCGGATTCATCTCATCATAGAACATGACGGCATGCGCAATGAAACGCTCGGGGGAATCGTCTTTTGTTTTTGCCTGATAGATTCCAAACAAGGCGTTCAACAGTGCGAGCTTGGAAATTTCGTCACGCGTCCAGCCAAGATCCAGATCGACCGTATTCGCATCCACCGAAACGACATGCCCATATATAAAGCCTGTCAGGCGGATTTTATGATAAAACGATTCAGCATCAAGAACGCCTTTATCATTTTGCGATTTCCGCTTTAGAAAATACTTATCGATCCAGCCGCTTGCCGAAGGGTTTATCATCTTATTGCAATTCGCTGCAAATCTACTTGATTATTGCCGCGCACGCCATACGTCCGCCTGCATTTCCTGTGGGCTGGGTAACATAGTCATCGGCTTTCTCATGAACGATCACGCTTTTGCCAAGTATGTCCCGCGTGGCATCACCGCATCCAATGCACCATTCGTCGGTACTGAAAGTGATCGTGCCGTTTCCGAATTCGTCCGTTGTAAAGTTGCCAATGTCACCGCGATGGTACTCCTGATCGCCCCATTTACCGTGTTTTTTAAACGTAGGATTCCAGTGTCCGCCGGCCGATGATGCATCAGGTGAGGAGCAATCTGCTTTTTCGTGAATGTGGATCGCATGGACGCCGGGCGTCAGTTTGGAGATATTGGCCGTGAACGTCACTTTACCGTTCTTTTCCACGAAAGTTGCTTCGCCTGTCGCTTCACTGCCACTTTTGGATTCAAGTTTAAGCGTAACGGAATTTCCTTTATTATCTGAATTTGCGGCGGTCTTGCATCCGATAAAAATCAGCAGCGCAATGGTGATTGAGATCAATATTCTTTTCATAATTTTTAATTTTAAAGTTACGCGAAAATTGAGATCTGGGAAGTTGCTGTAAAGTTAAACAATGTGCCTTAGAATTTTTGTCAGAAATAAATCACAATTTTATAACATTAACTAAAAATTCTATAAACAAGGCCGTCGTCAATGTGGCTAAATTTGAAAAGTGTTTAGAACCAATTAAGTAACTAAAACCAAAATTTATGAAAAAAACGAAGTTTCTGCTGAAGTCCTTCTTCGGTGCGGCGACGTTGATTGTCTTTTTGGGTTTGAGTTCATGTAAGAATGAAGCCAAGCCCGAAGACACCAAGGAAGTTGCCGAAGAGGAAAATGAAGCCAAGTTTGAGGAAAACGACGACAAAGAAGACGACTCGGAATTTCTTGTTGCGGCGGCCGAATCAGACATGATGGAAATCGAGCTCGGAAAACTGGCTCAAACCAAAAGTACGAATCCCGATGTTAAGGAATTCGCTACGATGATGGTCAACGAACATACCAAGTCGTCAAACGAAACCAAACCCTTTGCAGAAAAACTTCAAGTGAGCTTACCTGCCGCAA
>CBDUBP010000010.1:0-18611 GCA_965365415.1 uncultured bacterium
CGGTCAGAAATCAGGACGGAAAAGCACCCTGGAGCGTCGTCGAAGATGTTTTGGTGCAGAACAATTGGATCAGAGACAGCGGCGGCGGCATCAATATTTTAGGAAAAGACGACGCTTACGAAAGCGCGAAAATGAAGCGAGTGCAGATTACCAACAATCTTTTTACCGGAATTGACGCGGCAAAATGGGGCGCGGACGGTCGCTTTCTTTTAATTGCCGACGGCGAAGATATAACAGTCGAAAACAACACCGTTTTTAACAGCGGCAACCCGATAACCGCGCACCGTGCGCCGAGTCAACACTTCATTTTTCGCAATAACATCATTTCTTACGGCAATTACGGTTTTGTCGGCGACGACGCGGAAAGTCAGCAGGGAGTTTTCGCCAAGTATTTCGCCGACGGAATTTTTACGGGAAACGTGATTGTAAACGCCAATAAAGCGGAAAAACAGTATATCTATGTTCCGCTGCAAAATGCTCTGATTGACGATTATAACGATATTGGTTTTGTTGCCCTGCCCTACCGAAACACCGGTATCGTATGGCCGTCCTTCCTCATAATCCTTGAAAATATTCCCGCCATAGTTGAAACTATCCTCTGCCGTGTCAAAATCAAGTCCGCGCTGGCCATAGGTCATCTTCATATCCACAAAATATCGCCTGTAGTGATATCTCGCAACTGCAATCACTTCCCTGAAATTCCCGCCCCAATTGTGACCAAGACTTTGATTGTTGTGCGCATAATTGGTCAAAGGATCGCTGTGTGCATATACATAGGGACGCACATGGTTGTATTCGGCCTGAAGCAATAAATTCCCGATGCCGAATGCGTTGAAGTACTTTACCCCTAGCTGATATCCGAATTTATTCTTCCAACTCCTGTCGCCTGCCCTCACATCGGCGAGGGAGAACTCGTCTAGCAGGAATTGACCGTAGACATTGATACTGTTATTGACTTTATATTTCCCGGTCAACCCAAGCAACGCATTCCCACTCCGCGCCGAAGACGCAAACTCGACTGCACGGTAAAAGATGATCGGATTTATGAAACTCGCATCAAAACCGCGACCGTTGGTATTGGCCCACACAACCGACTCGAAAAATCCGAGATTGAACCGTTTGGTGACATTCCAGCTCAGATAATGATTGGCCATGTACTTCGTTTCATATGTGCGCTCTTCCGTCACTTCAGGACGCACATCTTTCATCCACATATAAGTATTGGTATACTTGATCTTCCAGAAAGTGGTGTTGATCTTAAAAAATGGATACGGACTCGTTCCATCTCCCTGCAATAACGAACGATACCCATCGCCTATGAAATTCCTTCCATATCCGAACTGAAGATTAAAATGCCGGTTGGGCGTAAACGTCACCTGGGCTTCCGCCATCGGAAAATCGAATGCATCTTCCTTGAACTCCTTTGCTATTCCAATTCCCGGAATGATGGCCGGTCCGCCGCCCGAGGGGGCAATCGACATCGCATACGCGTTATAGTAATCGGCAAACCGTCCCTGGCTTTCAAAAATCGTTGTTGAGAAGTTGATCTGGTCGGTAATTCCCCCTTGGACCCTGATCCCACGCGTATTTACAAAGGTGCTTTTCACTTCTCCGGGAGAATTTTTGCCATATCTCAAATCCAATATCGGATCAAGCGTAAACCAATAACCTTCGCCTTTGATCCTGACGAGATTCTCATCCCAGAGTTTGCGGTCCACCCATCCCGAGGTGCTCATCCGGATCGATCGATTAAATGCCTTAAAATCATAATATCCGGAAACTTCACTATATGTCAGCGGTTTCGACGCCGTATGGCTGTTACTTCCAACCTGGTTGATCTCATCGTCGAAATGCGAATAGAAATTATGCGAAAACGGTACATTCAAATGACTCGAATATTGTGGTTCGTCAAACTTCAGGTATCTGATGCTGTCGAATTCCGTAAGCTCGGCTTCAGGTACTTTTGCGGCTCTTGTCGGTCGATCGGATGACCTGTCGTTCGATCGCGTAGGTTGGGAAACAATTTCTCCCGGTTTCTGCAATGGCAGATCGATACGGATCGTGTACTTGGAATAGGTGGGCTTGTCATTATATGTCGCCGGTGATATCTGTGGTAGCAATTCAAACACGCGACGGCTTTCAGCAGCAAGTTCCGGCTGGGGGGCATCGACGTACTGAACGATGAACTTCCCGCTCTCATTTACCTCAAATAAAACATTTACCTGCGCCTTATTAGAGGAGCCGGTTCCTTCCGGAGCCTTGAAATTATCGTATACAAAGGATTGGAGCTTATTAAAAAAACACGCTTCTTTCGCTGTCATTTCCATCCCTTCACAGCCCGGAAATGTTGGCGGCTGCTGCGGTGTCTGCGCGTGGATCAATCCAACAAACAATAGATTTACAAGCAAAATGTACTTCTTCATCATTAGTAGGTGTTGGTTGAAATTTGCTTGTCGGCGATTGCTTTTGCCGCGGAAGTCCCGATTCTTTTGACACCGATATTAATCATCTCAACAGCATCTTCATAACTGCGTACGCCGCCTGCCGCTTTGATTGGTAATGGAGAGGCATTTTCGAGCATGATGATAATCGCAGGGATCGTGGCACCGTTTGGTTCACCGTCGGCAGTCTGGTAAAAACCCGTCGACGATTTGACGAAAACCGACGCATATTGACCTTCCTTGAAATTGCTCATCACAACATTCTTTATCAGTGATGATAACTGCGCGATCTGCAAATTATCAAGTGCTGCGGTTTCGATGATGAACTTTGCAACTTTGAGGTGCGCAAGGCATAATTTGGCGCATTCCGCAACTTCATTCTTCACAATATCCGTGTCGCCATTTTTGAAGGCTTCATAATTTACAACAAAATCAAGTTCGTCCGCACCATCGGCAATCGCCCGGTTCGCTTCTTCGAGTTTTGCCTGAACATCTGATCGTCCTTCCGGAAAGTCGATTACCGTTCCAACCGCAACGTTTGATTTGGCTTCTTCGATCATTTGCTTTGCGATAGAAACATACTCCGGGCGGATCATGATCAACTTAAAATTTTCCCTGATCGCTTCGGCAATAAAATCGCGGGCAATCCCCAAATTCTCCTGCTCGGAAATTCCAGCCTGCGCCGCTGTCTTCAAATAAGTCGAATCGAGAAAAGTTCTGATGTCCATGATGTCGTTTCTAATTGGGTAAAAATAAAAAAATCCCGCCTACGCAGGATGCTTTTCGTAATTAATCGTGGATCGCCGGGCTTTTGCGGAACCTGATAAAAATCAGAGCCAACAGCGCGCCCGTAAAGTTTGCCAGCACATCTTCGACCGATGCTTCACGAGAAACCGTCAAATAATCCTGTGCAAGCTCGATAACAACTCCATAAGCTGCAGATGCGGTCACAATCATAACGATCGCTTTGGTCGACAATTTTGATTTCCGCTTCAAAAATCCGCACCACAAAATCACAAATCCAAAATGAAATATTATGTGAATGATCTTATCCGCATTGCTGACTTTGACATCAGAGGGAAAACTTCTTAGATCGACAAGGCAAAGGATCGCTATTGCAATTGTCCAGCAAAACGCGGCTGCAAGCCAATATCTACGCGCCAATAAGTTCGCGGTAGGCATCGGCGGTCAGAAGCTGGTCGAATTCAGACGGGTTCGAAACTTTGATCTTGATCATCCAGCCGGCTCCGTATGGATCGGAATTGACCGTTTCCGGCGCCGATTCGAGTTCTGTATTGAAATCGATGATCTCACCGGCAAGCGGAAGGAAAAGATCCGAAACGGTCTTAACTGCTTCAACAGTTCCAAATACCTCATCTTTTGCAAGTGTCTGGTCCAGTGTTTCCACTTCAACGTAAACGATGTCACCAAGTTCTTTCTGCGCAAATTCCGTAATTCCGACTGTTGCAGTGTCGCCGTCAAGCTTAACCCATTCGTGGTCTTTTGTATATCTTAATTCGGCTGGTATGTTCATTTTTAGTCTGTTTTTTAGTTTCACAAATGTAAGCCTTGCGCGACGATTAGAAAAACTTTTTTCTAGTTGCCGAAGTTGTACCGAAGCGTAAATCCTGTACGAATGTTCGTCATTGGGAACGACGTCGAAATCACCGCTTTGGAGAACGAATGGTCGTAGAAGAAGATCGCCGTCAGGTTCTTGCTGAATGCGTAATCCGCCGTAAGTTTCGCCGTCCATATATTCTGCCCGCCGCCAAGCTGGTTGTTCTCGTAATCGAGATATCTTACGATCGTCTTGTTGTTACGGTAGGAGAAATCAACCTTAATATTGATATCGCTTCGGATGATTCCCTGTGGATTATCGGCAAGGGATGATGAGAAAATCACATCCTTGACACGGTATCCAAGCCCAAGAACGTATTCAATGCCCTGGACTTCCGTCAGCAGATTATTATCGAAACTCATCGATAGTGCCCGGTCTTTCTTCATCTCGGCAAGGAACTTGAACGAGTTCTTCATCTCGAAATCAACGCGTATCAGCGGACTGAACTGCTCTACAAGATTGACGTTGGAAATTACAAGCTTGTTATAGAAGTTCCCGGACGCATCGACCGCGCCAAGGTTGGTTGGTGATGGCGTGTTGTTGTCGTATTCAAAATTCGACCTGAACGAATTCACCGTATATGAGGCACGGTAATTATGCTGCAGCGAGAAACGCTTGAAATTATCCTTAAAGAATTTATAGCGCATCAATCCGTTGTACTTGATTGTCCAGTTCGGAATCGGAATGTCGCGGAACGGCCCGAGGTTCACTCCGCCTGCATCCTGTCCGGTGTAGGCCGCGAGGAACGCCGGAAGTAAAACTGCCTGGTTGTTTTTGCCAAAGCCAATTGGAAAACCTTCAGCGTCCCGTCCGAACGGAATTCCATTATAGAAACGTTCTGCAAGTCGATCGGCAATTTCAAGCCTGTTGTTTCGGAACTCGTTGAAAGCAACAGATCCGTTCTCATCACTTTGCTGGAAAGCAGTTTTGATCAGTACCGTCGAAATCGAGAAATTACCAAACGTATACGGTGACTGTGCCTGATATGGTTGCGGATCATTCATATCCACCACAAACTGCTCAGAAAAATTCTCCGAATAAGCCCTGTCGGCCGTAAGATCGATCTTGAAATCGGGGAACAAATCGACATTCGCAGTAAAGTTCAACAGCTTGTTTTCCACCTGCGTGAAATTCTGGTTGAACTGCGGATAAGTCGTCAGCCAGCCGCGTCTTGCAGCTTCATAACGGACATCATCCTGCGATCCGAGGACGAATCCGATCGTCGGCCTTGTCGTTCCGAGGAAACCAATTCCCGGAAGATATCCCGGAAGGACGGTTCCACGATTATCAGTATAGTTGATCTGGATATTCTTGACGCTTGTCAATACGCCAACCAATCCATTGACGAACATATTCCCTTCGCTGGCTTTTGGCTGCGGCTTGGCTTCAATTTTATCGCCCGGTTTCGGCGCTGTTGCAGGTCGTGCGGGAGCTTTTGCCGGTTTTTTGCCCAGACCAATATATTTGTAGAACAGGTCCATATTCAACGATGTGTTCAGCCTGTGCGAGGCTGCATTCTGGATCGTGTTTCCAAGATCGTAATCGATTCCTTCATATGGTATCGACTGCATCGTCAATGATGCGCGTGTCCAGCTGTAATCTCCGGTATATGAATAATTCGATTTGACGAAACTCAAAAATGGGAGTTTGCTCAGCGGAAGTTCATAATTGACGACAATCTGCTGATTGTGCGTATTTGCGAGTCCGACATCAAAATAATCATCCCAAATCGTCACACTGTTATCCGGGATATTATCCTCGCTCATGTAATTTCGCACGATATTGCTTGTCGATACCGTATAATTGATCTTCAGGTTTTTCGTCAGGTTGTAACCGAATCCATACTGGTAATTGAAAAGGAAATTCCTCCTGTACAGCGGCTCAAGTCCGATGCCCTGAACTTCCACCTGACGGAACTGCTGACGATTATACTGGCGAAGAATATTGGTGTTGAATGTCAGCGTCGACGGCAGATAGTTGAAATTGAAATCCTGCAGCAGTTTCCAATAACTGCTTTTCTTCATAAATTTCGTCTTTTTGAAAGGTTCGATCGGTTTGGGCTGGAACGAATATGAGTAATCAACCGTCGTGTTCAGCTGCTGGTCGATATAATTTTCGATCTCGAAATCATGCCTTTCAACTTCATTAAATGAATATGAAAGCGTCAGGTTTTCGGGATCATAGATCCGTGTCTTCTGCTGTGGCGCACGATCTTTCCGGACACCGATAAAGTTGATGCTCTTCCTTTTGGTATAATCTATCGCACGCTGGCGGATATTCTCGCGTTCAGCCTCAGTCTCCGTATTATCGAGCAGCTGATCCAGCCTGATATCCTGATTGAACGGATCGTATTCCGGCGTGATGATTTCCTCACCTACCGCGTAATTAAAAGGAATATTCAGGTACCATTTCTTCGGAAGCAATTTTCCAAGGCTAAGGTTCGTCACGACATTATACTGCTTGACATCCTCGCGACTCCGTTCGTTCGGCCCTTGCTCCAGTGCGCCGAATCCGATGGTGCTCATGCGGCCTGTTGCGGATAACGTAGCGAAATCAGCAACGTTGGAATCCAAATTGACAACAGCAGCCATACCGCCTTTATTGTCCATATCCGCAAGGCGGAGCTCATTGAACCAGACTTCACCCTGGATGCTTTCGGATGAGAAAGTCACATCCTGCGGAATCTGCGTGTTCTCGGTATTGTTCTTCACACCGACCATCAGCGTACGCACAAGCCCAAAGTTAGGATTCCCCCGAATACCGATTCGAAGCTCATTGCTTGCACCGATTCTCGAAGGATCAAGTTCGCCTTCATTGACGAAGATAATTCCATTCTCGTCGGGTGCCGGCGCATTTCCGCCCATCGCACGGATCTTGAGTTCTGTCAGCAACGACAGCGGCAAATTGATCTCATTGTCACTTGGCCAGATATCCTCACGCGAAGTAGCTTCATGCGGTGTCACTTTCAGCGGAATCTGCACTTCGTAAAAGTTCTGTGTAAAATCGTTTCCTAAGCGGATGAAACCGATCATTTGATTTGACTGAAGCGGCGTTCCATCGCCAACAAGCGCTTCGGCATGCAGGAACATCTTTAGTTTCTTAAACTGCCGCATGTCGACGCTGACATTCTTGAAAACCGCACGCGCATCGTTAGGCTGCAATCCGCCACCTGAGACACGAAGCGACAATGACTGCTCATTTTGCTGTATGATCGAATTGTTGTTGTTTAATTCTTCGCGTTCAACGCCCGGCGGTGAAACGTATGGAATAGGCTCCCGGTTTTCGTTTTCCTGGATGTTGACGGCAAGAACGTCCAATATGGTGTTGTCGTCATCAGGATCGTCGTTGGCCTCAAGAGTGCCGGTAAACCTTCTCCACTCGCCACGGACAAGGTCAAGCGATCCAAATCGCACCGTAATGTCGTTACGGAAACCGGTCATGAAAATCCTCATGAAATTGATCGTCCTTATGTCGGGCGAACCAATTTCATTTCTTCCCGCTTCTTCAAGGATCGGAATCTTATATTGGATCCATCTTGTTCTTCCCGGAGGTGCGGCACCGGTCGGAAGGTTTGGCGGAGCATCGTTGAATTCACGCACATCGGTAACATATGGCTGGTCGGGATCGCCAACCTGGATATTCGGACGCATATTGATCCCATATTCGTAATATGCATTGATCGTATTCATCGTGTTGTCGCGGTTGATGTCTTCAACGTCAGGAATGGTCGTCGAACCGCGGTTGTTCTCGGTCACATCCACGGGAGAGTTGCCCTGCGTTCCGTTATACTGGCGATATCTGTCGGTTACGGAACCTTCTCCCTGAAGGAAATATTCGTAGTTATCAGCCGATGGATCAGGCAGTCCCGCAAATCCCGGAAACTTGACCGCTTCCTCGTCATCGTTCAACCCGTCGAATCCGATATCTTGCTGTGAGCGGTTTCCGCCATCTGTATCGAAGGCATAAATAAGCGACTGCGATGCAGGAATGTTACCCCAAATCGGCTGTGGTGATACCAGGATCTGGTCGGGACCGAGTCCATTCTCATATTGCTTCCGGCCGTCTTTCAATACATCCTCTGAAATCTGTCCGAGATTGAACAGTATCCGTCCAGTATTATCCGATGTTGGCTGCGCTGGGTTTTGATCGTCCTCGTATGGATCGAGCACCCAGAACTGGATGTATTCGACGTTCGCCTGCTCAAAGTTCGTAGAGTTGATCGAACGCATGACGCCACCAAAATTATCCTGTGCTTCGAGCGGTCCGAACTCGTTTCCTCCGGCAACCGCCGGATTGTAGTTATATGGGCCGCGCTCAGTTGGATAATACGTTAAATCGAAAGTATTGATGACCTGCGATTGTCCAACCGGGATTTCTGTCAGCGGATAAAGTTCCTCGCTGTAGATCCGTCGTGTTGCGTTATATGCAATATCCTGGGGCGAAAGATCGCCCGGCGTTTGTGCGTAGAATGTCGGATCGATCGTATACCAGGAGATTTTTGCGCGTTTATAACCGTAGCTTAGATCGGGTGCCTCTGCACCAAAATCAGGATACGGGCTTTCGGCATTTCGAACCGGTACGCTCGAAAGGTTCCACGAAAACGGAGAACGCATGTCTATATTCGTTTGTGATCCTTCAAAATCATCGACATAAATTGTCGATTCTCCCTGGAATTGATCAGCTTTCGGGGTGTCAGGTTTCAGGAACGCAACTTCGCCGCGAAGGGAAATATTTGACGGAACATCGGTATCGATGTTTGGAAGCTTGTTAACCATTCTGGTCAAAAACGGAACTTCGGCTGAGTAATTCGCATTGACACCGAAAATAGTGTTGTTGACTGATTCCTGTCCGTAGTTCGATTTTTGCGTGAAAGGGCGTTCGGTCATCTTTAAGAACGTCGCACCGACCATGAATTTATCAGTAAACTTATGCTCGACATTAACACCGTAAAAACGACGCGTCTGCTGTCCGAAAACGGAATTGTTCTCAACGGAAACTTCGATTGGCGTATTCGATGCCTGGAGCGACGGATCCAAAATCTGGACACGCCCCAACTGATAGTTGACGCTATAATCGACACCTTCAACGAGAACCCGGCCACCTGCTGTCACGACAACCGATCCCCGCGGAACATTGAATGCGCCAATCGGAATTCCATCGCCGCCGGTAGATTTAAATCGTCCGCGCAATTGGAATTTGTTCTTTTCACTTTGCTGCAAAGCATCCGCCTGAGTACTTTCATACAAACGGCGGTACACATACTTCTGCTGGTTCGCATTCCAGTCGATCGATGAGTTTTCATCTCCCTGATAATTCTCAGTTCCATTGAGTCTGAGTTTTTCAAAAAGATGGCGTCCGAATGGTTCGACGGTGGTAAAGATGATCCGTCCGTTTTGCGTATCGACCGTCAGCCCCGGAAGGAAATCGAAAAATCCGTCACCTCCGGCCTGCGGATCGTTATTGTAATTTAATTTGTCAACATTGAAAACCTTCAGCAAAGGTGTCTGCTCCAACGGATCATCCTGCGGCGTTGGCGGCGGCGGAAATGGTGTTGGCGGAACCGGCGTGATGTAATTCAACGGCGATGGATCCGTGTAAAGAATGTTGAACCTGAAATCTTCCTGTTCAAGCTGGAACGCACCCGGAATCTGGTAGATGTTCTTCATCATCAGATCCCAAACCGGCGTGTTGACGTTGGTCAGGTTGCTTTTCAGCATTTTTACGATCAATGCCTGTGTTGAAATTGTTTCAGGCTGGCCCGTATCGGGGTTCGTCGGTCCGGTTTCGGTAGCTTCGACGCCATCGGTACCGAATTCTCCGACTTGGTAAACTACATCACCAATAGTGTATTCAAATGCGACCGCAAGGATTTCATCGTTTGCAAGACGCTGCTGAAGCGAGATATAACCCAGTTGGGGATGAAACGTAAATTCACTTGAAGTAAGCTTCCGCGCATTCTCCAATTTGGAATAATCGCGGCCTTCACTTGGTACAAATCCGCCTGTTGTCACAAATCCCTGGTCGGCAGTGACCACTTCCCGGATTGCTGTTGTAAATCCACCATCCGGAGTGCCAATGGTAGCAGGGTCATAATCGTTATTTTCGTTGTCCGGCGGCGTATTGACGGGGACATTAAAAAAGCCGGCCGGCAATGGATTCCGCGTCACAATCTGGTCGTCGGGAATTCCCGCCAATTGCGCTTCACCCAAATCCTGGAGCGCGATGACATTACGCAGATTGTTGTTTGTCTGGCTGACGCGGTTCTGTCTGTTGGTCACCCAAACCTCAATCCTAGTAATCTGCACACGGCTGTTGATGAATGGGTAATTGACAAGCGCTTCGTCGTATTTATTCCTGAAATATTGTGCAAGGAAGAAGTGGCGGTCTGAATCGTAATCGAGACCGAAAAGTTCAAAATCCTGAATGGTTCCGCCGCCTTGGGCAGTGACGCTTCTGGTTTGTGATTTCTGCTCCGAGAAGATTCCGGTAACAGTCGTACGGCCGAACTGCAATTGTGCTTTGACACCAAACAGACTTTGCACGCCGCGGATCAATGATGAATTTAAGGGAAGGCTGACGTTACCGACTTCGATCTTCTGAACGATGTCGTCTTCGGTCGGCGTATATTCAAGTTTGATCAGGTTCTGAAATGCGAAAGTCGATTCGGTATCATAATTCGCATTCACGTTAAGCCTCGTTCCGACTTTTCCCGTAAGGCTCATGCTGATCCGCTGATCGAAATCGAATGTTGTTGTAGCCCGGTTTCGGGGCGATAACGAAGGATTGTCCTGTTTTGTATATCGGACGCCAAGATCCATCTCTACGGATCCGGTCGGTTTCACATCAATGGTGTTGCTCCCGAAAATCGTTTCGAAAAATCCGGAATTCACATAATATCTGGGCAAAAGGTCTTTCTTGGCTTCCTCGCTGCCCTCTTTTTTGCCGTCGATCGCATCTGATTTCTGTTTGAAATAATCGCGCATCGACTCACGCAAAACGAGTTCCTGATATTCTTGCGGCGTCAGGATGATCGGGTAATTGATATTGAAATCGTCAACTGAAAAAGTATAGATATACCGGTCGGTAACAGGGTCGTATGTATAGGCTTCGACAATGCTTTGCGGATTAGGCAAATCGACTCGTCCGGTCGAAAAACCGGTCGCTGTGGTGTCCTGCACCTCTTCATCAACCTGAGCCTGAAGGTCGATCGTCAAAAAAAGAAACGACAGGAAAATAGCAGTTCGCAGCAAAAGTCCTGTTCTATGGTAAACTGTTTTCAAGTACTATAAGTTTTTTAAGGCCTGCTTAATTATCATTTCCACCGTCGCCTCCGGCTGCTGTTTAACAATTAATTCAACAGATTTTTCAGCTAATTTCTTGTTAAAACCCAGCACTTCAAGAGCAGATAACGCCTCATCCTTGTTTGTATTGCTTTGTGAAAATGAAACTTCGTCCATATCATAAAGTTTTAACACTTTGTCCTTCAGGTCGAGAATGGCCCGTTGTGCAGTCTTTGCTCCTATCCCTTTGATAGACTGGATTGTGCCAACATTTCCGCTTCCCAAAGCGTTGATGATCTGCTTAGGCTCCAAAGATGACAACATCGTCCTCGCAATGCCTGCGCCGATTCCCGAGACGGATATCAACAGACGAAACAATTCCCTTTCCGAGCGCTCCATGAAACCAAAGAGCGTGTGGGCATCTTCTTTTATCTGCAGATGGGTAAAAAGCCTGATATTTTCCGTTGTCGGGAGCAGCGAATATGTATGAAGTGAAATATTGACGTGATAACCGACACCACCGCAGTCGATGACGACTTCAGTCGGTGTTTTTTCAACCAAACGCCCCTGTAAATGTGCTATCATTCAATAAGAAAAGCCAAATATATAAAAAAACTTTAACTGCCCTAACGCTACGGCTGCGTCATGCTTCAGCCGCATCCTGCCATCGCTTACGGCGCTTCTCTTTTTCCTGGGCATCAACAACTGCAACCGCAACCATATTGACCATCTCGGCCACACTTGCACCGAGCTGGAAAATGTGCGCCGGTTTTTCCAGTCCCATCATGATTGGACCGACCGATTCGACCTTGTAAAGTTCCTTTAGCATTTTGTATGTGATGTTTGCCGCTTCAAGATTTGGAAAGACAAGCGTATTGACCTTTTTACCGGCAAGTTTCGAAAAGGGGAATTTATTCTTCAGCATCTCAGGATTCAATGCAAAATCGGCCTGGAGTTCCCCGTCGACGATCAGATCCGGATAATAGTTATGAAGGTATTTTACTGCCTCGCCGACTTTTTCGGCGGATTTATCCTGCGATGATCCGAAATTTGAGAACGACACCATCGCGATGACGGGTTCCATGCCGAACATGCGTACGGTCTTGGCTGTCATCAGCGCGATCTTAGCCATGTCGTCGGCAGATGGATCGGGATTGATGGCCGTATCAGAAAGGAACATCGGTCCACGGTTGGTCATCATCATATTGGTAGATGCGATCAATGAAATTCCAGGCGCTTTTCCGATCAGCTGCATCAATGGCTTTACAACCGTCGGATAGCTTCGCGAATAACCCGAAACAAAGGCATCGGCGTCACCTTCGTTAACCATCATTGCCGCAAAATAGTTTCGCTCACGCATCCACTTCTGTGAATCTATCAGCTGAATTCCTTTTCGCCGGCGTTTTTCCCAGAATTTAACCGCGTAACGTTCGCGGCGCTCATCTTCCTCTTCCGATTTTGGATCGATGATCGAAATGTCGTCGTCGAAACCGATTTCCTTTTTCAATTCGAGGATCGTTTCGCGGTTACCCAGAAGAATTGGTTCCGCGATACCGTCTTCAAATGCAATCTGCGCGGCTTTGAGCACATCAAGCGAATCGGCTTCGGCAAAGACAACGCGTTTCGGATCGGTTTTAGCACGGTTGGACAGAAGCCTGACCATTTTATTGTCGGATCCCAGACGCTCCATTAATTCCTCGCGGTATTCGTCCCAGTCCTTGATCGGCCGCAGTGCAACGCCTGAATCCATCGCAGCCTTTGCAACCGCAGGCGCCACCGTTGTGATGAGCCTCGGATCGAAAGGCTTTGGAATAATATAATCTTTTCCAAAGATCAGTTTTGTTTCGCCATATGCGATATTGACTTGCTCCGGCACTGTTTCCTTGGCCAAAGCTGCCAATGCGTGAACAGCAGCCATCTTCATGTCTTCGTTGATCTTCGTGGCACGGACGTCCAAGGCGCCGCGGAAAATGTAGGGAAACCCTAGAACGTTGTTGACCTGGTTTGGATGATCGGATCTTCCGGTGGCCATGATAATATCATCCCTGGTGGCAATCGCCAGATCATAATCGATTTCCGGAACCGGATTGGCCATCGCAAACACGATCGGATTTTGCGCCATCGAACGCAGCATTTCCGGCGTAAGTAAATTCCCTGCTGAAAGTCCGAGGAAAACATCCGCACCCTTCATCGCTTCTTCAAGCGTGAGGCCGGGTTTTGCCGCGGCGTATTTTTTTTGTAGCGGCGACAAGTCTGCGCGATCGCTTGAAAGCACGCCATCTTTATCGAACATTATTATGTTTTCCGGCTTGATGCCAAGCAACAGATATAAATTTGTGCAGGCAAGTGCAGCAGATCCGGCTCCCGAAACCACCAGTTTTACCTCGTCAATCTTCTTCTCTGCAAGATCAAGGGCGTTGATAAGTGCCGCGGAAGAAATGATTGCGGTGCCATGCTGATCGTCATGCATGATCGGGATATTGAGTTCCTCGACGAGGCGGCGTTCAATTTCAAACGATTCGGGCGCCTTGATGTCTTCGAGGTTTATCCCCCCGAACGTTGGCGCAATGTTCTTGACGGTTTCTACGAATGCGTCGATGTCTTTGGTATCGACTTCAATATCGAACACATCAATGTCGGCGAAAATCTTAAAGAGCAAAGCCTTGCCTTCCATGACAGGTTTGGATGCTTCAGGGCCAATATCGCCCAGGCCGAGTACTGCCGTGCCGTTCGTGATGACGGCAACAAGATTTCCTTTTGCCGTGTATTTGTAAACTTTGGTGACGTCTTTTGCGATCTCCAGACAGGGTTCCGCTACCCCGGGAGAATAGGCAAGTGAAAGATCGCGTTGGGTTGCGTATTTCTTGGTTGGAATGATCCCGATCTTTCCGGGAACAGGCTTGGCGTGATATAAAAGAGCTTCCCTGCGTTTACTGTACTTGTTCATAGTTAATTTTCAAGACTAACAAAGGTAGCAGACAAACGTTAAAAATCGAAAGTTTTCACGCAAATCTTCAGGTAAATAAATGGTATCATGAAGTTGTCCCTAAACCAAAAAAAATGGCGTTGATAAATTCAACGCCATGTAATATAAATTAAACTGCTTCTTATAGCTTTATCAGCTTCTTGGTCGCGATTCCTTTATCGGAACTGATCCTGACATAATATGTTCCCGACTGCAGGTCGCCAACCGACATCTGTCCGTCATGGAGTGTGCCTGCAGCTTTGACCAGCTGACCTAATTGGTTAAATATCCTGACAGATGTGATCTCCGATAGCGACTGGTTGTCAATATTCAGTGCATTTAAAGCCGGATTCGGATATAGGACAATGCTGTTTTCAAAATCAAAAGCCGATGTCGAGAGTAGTGTCACTGTTGTGGCAACCGTATTGGTTATGATCGGGAAATTGAAATCAAAATAGATTTCGGCCGTATTCTCGATGACACTTCCAAGCCCAACCGTGCCTGCAGGTTTAATCCTGAACGCTACAAAACCATTGCTTCCCGGCTCATCTTCGATTTCAGGCGGAAGATTGATGCTATCGAAGAAAAACTGGAGCCTGTTGCCTTCAGTCAGTGTACCTCTGTATGGATGGCTTGATGATACGATTTCCAGCGTCGACGCGTCGAGTTCATCCGAAAGCATATCCTGCACGCGTACGTATTCCGCGGCAAAAGTTCCGGTATTCTGGAAACGGATCAGGTAATGAAGGTAGTTGTCGATATCGTCGATTGAAATTTCGGCCCCCTCCGTTACCGCTTTATCGTTCGGATCATACGAACCTACAACGACCTGGTCGAGTTTGGCGATATTATCAGTCGGTGTTTCGTCATCTACATCCGGTGTGATGAGTGCATTATACTCGAGCAGGTCATCAATATCGACCGCCGGTGTTTCCATTGGTGAATTCACGTTGAGGACAATATCCACAACCCTGGTCTCAAACGGGGCAAGATCTGTATAATCCCAAGCAATATAACCTGTTGATTGTGACGTCGGCAGTACCGTTGAAGATACATAATCGAGGATGGAATCATCATAATCGATGCTGACAGTGCCGGTCATCATCTGGTTTCCATTGTTGGTATAAGCCAGCCTGTAATAAGCATCAAATCCGGGACGCGCCGGTCCAAATGGCAGAATAGACAAACTAACGTCATTATGGACGCCGTTCGGAGTCAGGCAAAAATCCTGGATCTCAGTAAGATTTCCCGTTGACGCAAAATTAATTGTAGCAGAAAGCGGACTTGCCGCAAAATTGATCAATTCAGTCACGGGCGTCACTACATACTCACCCGCGAGCACATAAAAAATATAATCGCCCGCGGCATTTGTGAAGGTATACGATTCGGAAGTTCCGGTAGTAATCATGACTTTGATCCCGGCCATATTCAAATCCGAATCGCTGCAGCCGTTGCCGTCGACATCGATGGTAATATTACCCGTAATCGTATTGTTGTTGTTGGTTATCTGGAGCGCATCTTCAAACTGAAGATAGTTGAAGCTCTCTACTACAGTTAAATCATAACTTCCAGTCGGGGCTGAGCTTGGGATCGTGACCATGACACTAACTTCCGTATCGGAAATGTAATTAATGTCGCTTGCGGTAAAATAACTCGATAATCTGTTGAACGATACGTCACTTGCCCCGCTGATCGATTGGAAATTCGTGTCGTTGCCAGTAATTGTAACCTGCAGTGTTTCTCCTGCATTTGCAGAATTCGGCGTTACCGAGGTAATGGTTTGTGCATTCAACCCAATAGTGAAAGCTATAAACGCAATGAGTAATCTTAATTTCATATGTTAATGTTTTAATTGCCTGATTATCTGTTGCTCAAATGTAATGTTATTCCTTTTCGATTCATAATAGATTTCCAAATAATCCTGCAAATTTTTTAATTTATTCATGTTTTCAGAAGCGACCGAAGATTCGACTCGCGACAGCACCATGCCAGCTTTACTTTTGAGGATTGGCGGCAGGAACATCTTATATTTTGGATCTTTGGCTTGAAGGGAACACGAATCGATAGTTGCAAAAGCTCTGTCAAATTCATTATTATTGAAATAGACCGCCGCGAGATTTAGCCGGGCCTCTTCAAACCGTGGTGAAATTTTCAATGCTTTTTGATAGAATCGAATCGCGTCCTTTCTGTTGCCATTGACTTCATAACAGCTTGCGAGATTGTTGATCACATGAATGTTGTAAGGCGTCAATCCATATGCTTTCTCAAAACAAAGTTCACTTTCGGCATACTGCTGTTTCGAATATTTTGCAACTCCCTGATACCATTGCAATGGAATTGTACGCGAGTCGACTTTATACAATGAAGTTTCTGCTTTTTGTCCGAATGAAGTGGCAACCTCCGAAAAGCCGTTTTTCTTCGCCGCATCCATTTTGTAGACAAACTGCTCGCTGACAAACCGGCTGGAAGCGACCGCAATCGACAGACCGACGCACATCACAAGAAAGGACATCATGAAAACCGGTCGTACAGAAAGTGCCGGCCGTTCAGGCTTTAAAATATCATATCGATAGATAATCAGCGAAAAGATCAACATCAGCAACACCAGATGTTCTATGCGTTCTGCCGGAAAGTCGAAAAACGAAATGATGATGAACCCGACGACACCCGCGAACAAATAGATGGAGATCCATCTTTCATTGTTGCTGGTAGCGGACTTAATCGAAACAGCTGACTTGTAGATCACGATAACGAAAATGCTGAGATATGCGATGAAACCAAGTACGCCGGTTTCACATAAGCTCCAAATAAAATCGTTGTGCGGGCGCTGCAATGTGTGGAGTCCGTTTATGATGCCGTAAGTGTCAAATTTATCCAGGCCATATTTTGGAAAATAAACCTGCCAATTGCCAAGGCCGACACCAAATGGATGTTCGCCAAACATTTGGAGCGAATTCCGCCAGAACAAAATCCTTTCTTCAAGCGTTTCAGTGCTCAAAAGCCGGTTGAAATACTGTCGTGCCACATCGCCCGCTGATTGTGGCTTTCCGAACATATCGTATGATCTTAACGTCAGGAACAGCGCGACGGCCAGCGTAACGAGCGCAGCAATGAATAGCCACGACCTTTTCCGGAGATAATTCTTCAGATAAAAACACGCGACTATTCCGAAAAAGACCAACGTCGCGATCAGCGCAATCCGCGTTCTCAGAATCACCAAAAGAACAAGGGTCAAAATCAGCGCAATTCCCGAAATTAAGCGAAGGGGTCGCCTGCGTTGAATCCCGAGCATAAAAAACGGAATGCACAAAAATAATATCGAAGACAACAGATTCTTGTTTCCGAAACCGGCTGAAATAATATGGACCGCACGCATCAAATGCTGTCCCCGAATACTTTTCCCTAAAAGATCGAACAATGTTAAGGCCACCGACACACATCCAAAGATGACCACAGCGATAATCAAATGTTTAGTGGTGATTAGATCCTGCTTCAGAAGCATAACCGTCAATATTGAAAATGTGATGACGATTCCCAACTTCGATAAAACGTAAATAGCCTCGGAAAAAACAAGCGCATTTATAGCTGAAATCACTGCGGCAACGATAAAGTAAATGATCATCGAAAGATGTGCGGCACCGATCTCAACCGAATTGGAGGCTATTCGGTTGATCTTCCACACAAAAACGAACAGTAACACCGTAAAAGCGGAAAGGAATAGCTGCCGCGGCAATAAAACCGTGTCGGTAATGCCCGGATAAAAAATCAGAGGCAGCATAAACATAAAGACGTAATATGCCTTTGCCGTAAGAGGAGTGTTCATGACTTCAGGTTACAGTCACGAATTTATCATTATGTATTTAGAAAATCGATATTTCTTTTGAGTCCCTGGAATTTTGTGCGTTTGACAGGTGAATCCTTAAAGACTTGCCGGAATGTCTCTTCGGTCATCTCATCCCAGTCTTTTCCCGAAAGTGATAGTAATTCGGGATTCGGCTCGAACAGCGGTTCGCGGTGCGGCTTTGAGAATCGGTTCCACGGGCAGACATCCTGGCAGATATCACAGCCAAAGATCCAGTCGGCATACGAACCTTTCATTTCATTCGGAATATTCTCCTTGAGTTCGATGGTGAAATACGAAATGCATTTACTGCCATCAACGACATAAGGTGCAACGATGGCTTGCGTCGGGCACGAATCGATGCATGCGGTACAAGTTCCACAGTGATCGGTAGTGGCGTAATCGTACTCGAGCTCAAGGTCGATGATCAATTCAGCGATGAAATAGAACGATCCCGTTTTGGCGG
>CBDUBP010000011.1:0-18353 GCA_965365415.1 uncultured bacterium
TGATAGCCTAATTTATCGAGAGCCAGAAAATATTCGGGGAAAAGTTTGACGGCGGTTTCAAGATCGAATTCGTCAAAGATGCTTCAGGAAAACCGCTTCCGTATACGATCAATGAAACCATGATGCGCATCGACCTGCCTAAGCCGCTTAAGCACGGCGAAAAATTTACATTTTCGGTGAAGTGGTGGTACAACATCAACAATTACATGGTTGAAGGCGGGCGCTCGGGCTACGAATATTTCCCGAAAGACAATAACAGATTGTACGTACTTGCACAGTTTTATCCGCGCATGGCAGTTTACAACGATGTTGAAGGCTGGCAGAACATGCAATTCTGGGGAAGCGGCGAATTTGCTTTGCCATTTGGAAATTTCGATGTCAACATTACCGTTCCGGCCGACCATATCCTTGAAGCGACAGGCTCATTATTGAACCGAAGCGAAGTTTTTACGGCAGAACAATTGAAACGGTACGAACAAGCGTCAAAAAGTTATGACAAGCCGGTTATCGTTGTGACGCAAGCCGAAGCGGAACGGGCGGAAAAAGGATTTTCAGACAAAAAGAAAACCTGGAAGTTCAGGGCGGAAAATGTGCGTGATTTTGGAATTTCGACTTCCCGGAAATTCATCTACGATGCGATGGCTGTAAAGATTGGCGGAAAAGACATCATGGCAATCTCGCTCTATCCTAAAGAAGGAAATCCGCTCTGGGAAGAGTATTCGACCCGCGCGGTTGCCCATACATTGAAAAGTTATTCATCATTTACATTTGATTATCCGTATCCGAAAGCCATTTCGATCAACGCACAGGATCAGGGAATGGAGTACCCGATGATTTGCTGGAATTTTGGGCGTCCCGACGAATCCGGAAAGTACAGCGACCGCACGAAATACGGCATGCTCGGAGTGATCATTCACGAAGTCGGCCATAATTTCTTCCCGATGATCGTCAATTCGGATGAGCGCCAATGGACCTGGATGGACGAAGGACTGAATACTTTCATGGAATATCTGGCTGAGATTACTTTCGATCCGAATTTCCCCGTCGACCGCGGCCCGGCGCACCTGATCGTTCCATATATGAGCGGCGACCAGCGTGGCTTGGAACCGATCATGACAAATTCTGAGTCGATCCGTCAATTTGGAAATAACGCGTACGGCAAGCCTGCAACTGCGCTCAATATCCTTCGCGAAACGATCATGGGGCGCGAGCTTTTCGATTATGCATTCAAAGTGTACGCGAACCGCTGGAAGTTCAAGCATCCGACTCCGGAAGACTTTTTCAGAACGATGGAAGACGCGTCGGGTGTCGACCTGGACTGGTTCTGGCGAGGCTGGTTTTATACGACCGATTTTAACGATATCGGAATCAAGGATGTCAGACAATATTTTGTAACTGCCGACGCTCCTAAAGACGTGAAGCTCCCACCGGGCGGAAGAAGGCGTCGATTGAATGCCAATGGCCCGATGGTTTACATGGTTGAAAGTAATGGCGAAAATGGAAAAGCGATGAATATCAAGGAAATCAAGCCCCTTGACGAGTATGTCTCGGCGAACTTTTCAGCTGCGGAACGGGCAAGGTTCGCTGATCCAAAATATTTCTATCAGGTGACTTTTAATAAGCCGGGCGGACTAGTGATGCCAATCATTGTAGAATTGACATTTGAAGACGGAACCAAGGAAAACCACACATTCCCTGCGCAGATATGGCGTTTCAATGACGATGAGGTTGTCCGGACTTTTGCGACATCGAAGGTTGTAAAGCAAATCCTGATCGATCCTAAACTTGAAACAGCAGACATCGATACAAATAATAACGTTTGGCCTCGGACTGTAGCAATATCGAAGTTTGACTGAGGAATTCTCAAGTGATAAGTTGTAGTTTTTTAGAATTCAGTTGATTTTACGTTAAGCATTTTTGTTTGGCATCAGTTTTCAATGATGAAGCTATAGTCAACTGTCAATTATTAATTAATTGTCAATCATCACTTATCAATTGTCCTTAACTTTACAGCCTCAAATTTTTTGAAAGATGTTCGGAATAGGAGCGGGCGAATTCATTTTTATAGTATTGATCATTCTGATGTTTTTCGGATCGGATAAAATTCCGGAGATGGCGCGCGCGCTGGGAAAAGGAATGGCACATTTGAAAAATGCGACCAACGACATTAAAAGCGAGATCCATAAAAATGTGGGCGACACGGGACTTGATGTGAAATCACTGACCGGCGGGATATCTGAAGAAATCTCAAAAGCGAAAGAAGGATTTACAAAAGTGGTTATGGATTCGGCCGAGCAATCGAATGTAAAATCGGAATTGGATATCGTGCGAGAAAAGCTCGCATCTGCCGAGAAAGAATTGGCCGCCTCTCAAAATGTCGAACTCAGTGAACCGACAAATCTGCCTGATGCTCCCGAACCTGTAAAACGCGAGTGCAAATGATCGAGTGGCTGCTTTCAATAGACCGGGAATTATTTGTTTTTCTTAATGGATTAGGTTCTGAAACTTTCGATGGGTTTTGGCTGCTGATCACAAAAAAGTGGACGTGGGTTCCATTTTTCGCGATCATACTTTATTTACTTATCAAACATTTGGGTTGGCGCCACGTAATCCTGATCGCAGTGATGATTACAATCCTGCTGACGGTTACGGATCAAACCACAAACCTGATCAAAGGATATTTCCAGCGTCTGCGGCCTGTGAATGCGCCTGAACTTGAAAACCTGATGCGTGTGGTCCAGCGACGCAATTCATTCAGCTTTTTTTCCGGTCATGCGGCAAACTCAATGGCTGTAGCGATGTTTCTCTTCATCGTCCTGAAAAGGTATATGAAATACATGGGATTCGTGTTCATCTGGCCGTTTGTATTCGCTTATAGCCGGATATATCTGGGATTGCACTATCCTCTTGATATCATGTGCGGATATTTATTCGGAATCCTGATGGCTACTCTCATATTTCAGCTTTATCGATATTCACGCGATCGGATCTTTCCTGAAAAGGGGAAATATTTAGACAACCCGACTAACACTTAACCCATCCCGGATCGGCAGAAGAACCGTCTCTACGCGAGGATCATTCTTCAGGAGTTTATTGTATTCGAGAAGTGTTTTAGTGCTTTGATCGCTTGCTTTTAAAGGCTCAAGCACTTTTCCGCTCCAAAGTACGTTATCCGACAGGATGATCCCGCCTTTGCGCATCATCGGAACGATCATATTGTAATAATTGATGTAATTTTCTTTGTCGGCATCGATAAAGACCAGATCGAACGTTGCATTTAATTTTGGGATGATCTCAAGCGCATTGCCAAGATGTTGCACAATGCGGTCACTATATTCAGATCTGGCGAAGTACTTTTTCTGAAAATCGGCCAGCTCTTCATTATTGTCGACCGTGTGGATTCTGCCCTCCGGCTGAAGGCCTTCCGCAAGGCATAATGTTGCATATCCCGTATATGTTCCGATCTCAAGAATTGCTTTCGGAGCGACCAGTTTCGAGAGCAGGCTCAGGACGCGGCCTTGAAAATGTCCGCTGAGCATCCGTGGCTGAAGGATTTTCTGGTGCGTTTCGCGGTTGAGTTCAGCGAGTAATTGCGGTTCGTCCTCGGAATGAAGTGCCGCATAATCTTCGAGTTCGGGAGAAATGAAATGCATTTTTATTTCAAATTTACTGATTTGCCTTCGAACCGACTATCAAATTTAAAGGATTAACTTTGCACGATGGAAACCGTAAAAAAGGATATACGCGCTTTGACAAAAGACCAGTTGCGCGATTTTTTTGTGGCGAATGGAGACCAGGCGTTCCGCGGGAATCAGGTTTATGAATGGCTTTGGAACAAAGGCGCGCACTCGTTTGATGACATGACGAGCATTTCAAAGCAGACCCGGCAGATGCTTGAAGACAATTTTGTAATTAACCACATCAAGGTCGACCAGATGCAGCGCAGTTCGGACGGAACCGTCAAAAATGCTGTTCGTTTGCATGACGGGTTGGTCGTCGAATCGGTTTTGATCCCTACGGAAGCCCGAACCACGGCATGCGTTTCCAGTCAGGTCGGCTGCAGCCTCGATTGTAATTTCTGTGCGACCGCGAGGTTGAAACGAATGCGAAACCTTAACCCCGATGAGATCTACGATCAGGTGGTTGCAATTGATAAAGAAAGCCGCATCTACCACAACAGGCCGTTATCAAACATCGTGTTCATGGGGATGGGCGAGCCTTTGATGAACTACAATAATGTCCTAAAAGCGATTGAAAAAATCACCTCCGATGAAGGTCTTGGGATGTCGCCGAAGCGGATCACGCTGTCAACATCAGGAATCCCGAAAATGATCAAAAAGCTTGCTGACGAAGAGGTCAAATTCAAGCTGGCCGTGTCGCTGCATTCGGCGATAGATGAGATCCGGAGCGAGATCATGCCATTTTCAAAAAATTTTCCGCTTATCGAACTTCGGGAAGCCCTGGAATATTGGTATTCAAAAACCAAGAGTAAAATTACCTACGAATATGTAGTTTGGAAGGGCATCAACGACAACAAACCTTCGATCGACGCACTCGTTCGTTTTTGCAGGCATGTACCGTGTAAAGTCAATTTGATCGAGTACAACTCGATCGACGATCCAAGATTTCTCCAGGCAACAGATGAGTCGATCAATGCGTATATCAAAGCGCTCGAGGCTGCAGATATTGTAGTTAAGGTCAGAAGAAGCCGCGGCCGCGACATCGATGCGGCTTGCGGGCAACTGGCGAACAAGGAAAACTGACATTCGCCGGCCTCAAATAATCGAAGCGCCAAATAATCGAAGAACGCGACAATCGCCTTATCTTTGCCGCGTGAAGATCACGGAGCAAATAAAGCGATCCATATTGGCTGAAATGGAACTCTTCGAGAAGAAGTTCTATGAGTCGATGACTTCCAGGGTCGCACTTCTCAACCGGATTACCTACTACATCGTCAACCGCAAAGGCAAGCAGATGCGGCCGATGTTTGTGTTTCTGACCGCTAAGATGATCTCGGGCGGCGTCAATGAGCGAACGTATCGCGGAGCCTCCGTTATTGAACTGATCCATACTGCAACCCTGGTACACGATGATGTTGTGGACGACAGTAACCGTCGGCGTGGATTCTTTTCAATCAATGCACTATGGAAGAATAAGATCGCGGTTCTGGTCGGCGATTATCTTTTGTCAAAAGGGCTTTTGCTGTCGATCGATCATGGTGATTTTGATTTGCTTCGAATCATTTCTGTCGCAGTCCGAGAGATGAGCGAGGGTGAACTTCTTCAGATAGAAAAAGCCAGAAGGCTTGATATCACGGAAGAAGTCTATTATGAGATCATTCGAAAGAAAACCGCAACACTCATCGCTTCATGTTGTGCCCTGGGTGCCCGATCGGTATCGGATGATGATGCGCAGGTTGAGGATATGCGGCTGTTTGGTGAACTAATCGGGATGGCATTCCAGGTCAAGGACGATCTTTTTGATTACACGGAAGACGCGATCGGAAAGCCGACCGGAATCGATATCAAAGAGCAAAAGATGACACTTCCGCTGATTCATGTCCTGAACAACTGTACTTCCAAAGAAAAAAGCTGGCTGATCAATTCGATCAAAAATCACAACAAAGACAAGAAACGCGTTCGTGAGGTGATTGCTTTTGTAAAATCCAAAAACGGACTTTCATACGCCGAACAAAAAATGCTTTCATATAGAGATGAAGCTCTTGTAATCCTTCAGAAGTATCCTCATTCGGAGTATCGATCGGCTCTTGAGCTAATGGTCAGCTATGTAATTGAGAGGAAAATATAGTCTGCAATTGGCGATCATTTTTGCGCAAGAAAGGTTTGAAGTAACGATTCTGAAAATCGCTTCGCTTATTTAAAAACGGCGGTTTTTCCGTAATCTATGAAGATCGAGGAGTATACCTTTACCTTCAGGGAAGGAGCCGATGTTTGCCCTATAAAATTCCTCAAATCTTTCGATACGGTAATTCCACATACTTTCTAAAATAATCCACGTGATAATTTTATTTTTTTCGGACATTTAAAACTTTGTTTTTCAGACATTTGAAAAAAGTTTTTAAAAATTTTCATTCCTCGTACAACCATTTTTGTGATGATGCCGTCTATGTCATCAGAAACACCAGGCAAACGTTTTGAAAGTAATCAACTTACATCAGGAGCAGGAAACGCTAATCGCGATGGCAGTCGGAAACGACCGGCAGGCGCAGCAAGCGATCTACTCCAAATACGCTTCGAAGATGTTAAGTGTCTGCCGCCAGTATATCAAGGATATACAGTATGCCGAGGACGTAATGATTACCGCGTTCATGAAGGTGTTTGCAAACCTTAAAAATTTTGAACACAAGGGAAGCTTTGAAGGCTGGATCCGACGGATCATGATCAACGAATGCATTTCGTATATCAGGGCCAACAAACGGATCAGTTTTCTTGAGGATGAGTCTTATTCGGAAGATGCTTTCAACAATATCGAAAGCAATCTGAGCGTAGATGACATCCAGGCAGTGATCGACAGCCTTCCCGACGGTTACAAAATGATTTTCAACCTCTATGCGATTGAAGGCTTTAAACACCGGGAAATTGCCGACATGCTGGGAATCAACGAAGGCACATCGAAATCGCAGTTATCGCATGCACGGCGAATACTGCAGGATCAAATAACAAAAATGCGGAATTATGAAAATGGGACAGAATAAACTGGAAGGCGATTTCAGGAAAAAGCTTACTCGTCGTGAAATCGAACCGTCTGCTGATGCATGGAACCGCCTCGATGCGATGCTCGATGCAGCGGAAGTAAAAAAATCAAAAAACTATAATTGGTTATACATTGCCGCGGCAATTGCCACTTTTTTGCTTGTTGGAACGATTTTTTTCAGCAACGAAAGAAGCCGTAATAATACAGAAACCGGAGTAGTTATTGAAGAAAATGTCAATCCTGCTCGACCGGAATCTGCCATCGATTCGCAAACGAACTCCAAGACGAACATCAGCGAACCGTATCCATCAGCAGCGACAGATCATAAAGAAAGTGTCGCAACACAGCAAATCAAAAAGCCTTCGACAAAAAAAGAATCAATAAATTTTAATCATACTAAAACAGAATCAATCGCCGCCATACAAGATAAAACTCCCGGAATTCAATCAATCAATCAAAAAGAATCAATCAACATCCAAAATTCACCGGAAATTAATCCAGGTCCGGTAACCGAAGTCGATCAGATGCTTGCGGCCGCAACATCGGACCAGACTCCTAAAAAACGCACTTTAAAAGTGGATCCGAACTCGCTCCTTTCGCAGGTCGACGGCGAACTCGAGCTTTCCTTCCGCGAAAAAGTGATCAATTCCGTCAGCAAAAACTACCAGGAAGTCAAGGTTGCGCTGGCCAACCGAAATATTGAATAAGAACAATCATTATCAAAATCCAAACATCATGAGAAATTTTACGATTTCCCTGTCGCTATTCCTATGCCTTTATCTTACCGGGGCGGTTGCGCAGGAAACATTTGAAGGCCGAGCAAAGGAAATTGCCGAACGCATCGACGCCATCACAAAAGAAGAAAAGGAAGCGCTGAAAATCGAAGTCGAAGAAGTCAACAAGCAGCTTGAAGCCGGAACGATAACTTCTTCCGAAGCCGACGAGCGCAAACTCAAACTTGCAGAAGATCGCGCCAGGAACATCGAAACGCGTGTTGCCGCAGCCGAGGAAGAGCTAAGCCAGCTCGTCCAGGATCGCATCGATGGCAAGATCAAGGATCAGGACACGACGAAATCGTTCCGCGTCGTCTGGAAAAACATCAAAGAAAAGAAAGAACGCCATGGCGAATCAAGAACGACGTCGCAATTCGTCTTCGCATCAGGATTAAATAACCTTGCAACGAACGAATCGATCGCACATTCGGATTACAAAGTTTGGGCATCGCATTTTTACGAGTGGGGAATCACCTGGAACACGCGGGTCTTTAAAAACGACAATCTTCTTCATGCGAAATACGGGCTCTCGGTTCAGTACAACAATTTGCGGCCGACCGAAAACAGGCTGCAAGTCGAAGATGGCGACCAGACCGTGCTTATCGAAAGTGGCATCAATCTCGAGGAATCAAGATTCCGCAACGTAAATCTTGTCGTCCCTTTCCATTTGGAATTCGATTTTACCAAAAAGCAAGTCCGTGACGACAAGGTAATATTTAAAACACACGACAGCTTCCGGTTTGGTATCGGAGGTTTCGCCGGTGCGAACATCAAATCAAAGCAGATCCTGAAGTTCGATGATGAAGCCGGAAACGACGTGCGTCAGCGCACACGTGGCGATTTCAATGTCAACGATTTTGTATACGGACTCAGCGCGTACATCGGTTACGGCGAAGTAAGCCTTTACATGAAATACGATCTGAACCCATTGTTCAAAGACAATGCGGTCGACCAGCACAACGTCTCGATGGGACTGCGATTCGACCTCAATTAATTTGTTTGGGTTTCTATACTTGGAAAGGCGCTCTTTATGGGCGCTTTTCTTTTTGTGAGCCATTAGCTAACAGCTATCAGCTGACAGCTGACTGCTACTGCAAAATAATTATCTTTACCCACTTTCAAAAATCTTCCATTTGATCTCAAAAGCCACCATAGATTCCGTTTTCGATGCCGTCCGTATTGAGGAAGTCATCGGCGATTTCGTGCAGCTCAAGCGCTCGGGGACAAACCTCAAGGGATTGAGCCCGTTTTCGAACGAGCGGACGCCGTCATTCATGGTGTCGCCGATCAAGCAGATCTGGAAGGATTTCTCTTCGGGAAAAGGTGGCAATGCCGTTGCGTTTTTGATGGAGCACGAGCATTTTACTTATCCTGAAGCTATCCGGTATCTCGCAAAGCGCTACAATATCGCGATCGAGGAAACCGAAAAGACCGATGAGGAAAAAGCGGGCGCCGATCTTCGCGAGAGCATGTATCTCGTCAGTGAGTTTGCCCAGAAATATTTTCATCAGACATTGCTCAATACGGATGAAGGAAAAGCAATCGGATTGACCTATTTCAAGGAGCGCGGTTTTTCTATAGATACGATCAAAAAGTTTGGGCTCGGATATTCGCCTGAACAATGGGACGCGTTTTCCAAAGAAGCACTCGGCAAAGGTTATCAGCTCGAATTCCTTGAAAGCACTGGTCTGACGATTAATAAGGAAGAGCGGCTCATCGACCGTTTCCGGGGCCGTGTCATGTTCCCGATCCATTCGATGTCGGGCAGGATCCTGGGATTTGGCGGTAGAATTTTATCAGCAGATAAGAAAGCCGCAAAATACCTCAACTCACCGGAAAGCGACATTTATCACAAGAGTAAAGTTCTCTACGGAATTTTCCAGGCAAAACAGGCCATTGCAAAACAGGATAATTGTTATCTCGTTGAAGGTTACACCGATGTGATCCAATTCAATCAAACCGGAATCGAAAACGTCGTAGCATCAAGCGGCACGGCGCTGACACCCGATCAAATCCGCCTGATAAACAGGCTTACTAAAAACATTACCGTACTTTTTGATGGGGACGCTGCAGGTTTGCGCGCATCTGTCAGAGGAATCGATCTGATCCTTGAAGAAGGAATGAATGTGAAGGTATGCACATTCCCCGAAGGTGAAGATCCCGACAGTTTTGCCCGCAAGAATACGCCGGGCGAACTGCAGAGGTATCTTGACGAAAATGCCAAAGATTTTATCAGGTTCAAAGCCTCTTTGCTGGTAGATGAAGCGCAGAACGATCCCGTCAAAAAAGCCGGACTGATTCGTGACATGGTAACGAGCATTTCAAAAATTCCTGATCGCATCCAGCGCGAGATCTACATTCAGGAATGTTCGCGGATCATGGATATTTCCGAGCAGGTTCTTGTCAACACGCTCGCACAGCTTGTCCAGAAAGACATTACCGATGCCGGTAAAAAATTCAAACAGGATCAAAAAGCGTTTGAAGTCCATCGCAATGAAACTCCCGAACCCGCGCAGAAAATCGACATTCTATACGAGCTCGAGCGTAAGATCATTGAAATACTGCTGCTATACGGAAACCGGACTGAGATATTTGAAGACGTGCTGCTCAAACCCAATGAAGAAGGCGAGGTCGAAGAGGTTGTAGAAAAACGCGAGTATAAGGTCTACCAGCGGATTTACCTGAGTTTGCAAGAGGATGAGGTCGAGCTTGCAGACCCGTTGTTCCGCAATCTTTACAACGATTTGATTTCGTATTATAATGAAGTCGAGACATTTTCGACCGAAGAATACCTGCAGCGAATTCCAAAAGATTTCGAAGCCGAAGTTACCGATATCCTAATGTCGGAAGAAAGGGAAAGCCTGCACAATTGGGAAGTCCGCGAAATTTTTGTGAAAGTGAAAGATCAAAGCGTCGCACAGTACGTTTCGGAGACCATACTGACCTTGCGGTGGTATCTCGTGCATCGGATCATCGATGAAATCAAAACTCAAGTTTCCGAAGATAATGAATCAGACAATTCCGAATTGCTGTCTACGGCGATGGATTATCACCGGTTGATCAATAATTTCTCAAAAAAACTCGGCCGTGTAATGTCTCGCTATAGTTAGACGATCTCAAGCGTTTTCGCTTTATTCACCAAATCGACGAGATTCGTCACATTCAATTTAGTCAGAAGCCGTAGTTTGTAAGTGCTGACCGTTTTCTCGTTGAGGTTCAGGATCTTTGAAATCTCATTATTCTTTTTTCCGTCACTTAAATAACGCAGAACTTCAATTTCCCTGTTCGAAAGCTTGCGGTAAAGCCGTTCGCTTTTGTTTTGTTTGGCAATCAGTGCAAGATTCCGCTTGATCGCATCGCTCAAAACAATGGTTCCCTGATGCACGCGCATGATAGTGATTCCAAGTGTTTCGAGTTTTGCCGTTTTGTGCACAAATCCAGAAACACCCGATTTGATCGCATTCGGAGCGTAAATCTGTTCGGAAAGGCTGGTGAATATGATGACTTTGGTTTTCGGGTTGTTTTTGATGATGCCTTTGACTTCATAGATACTGGTGAGCCCATCGAGTTCCAGATCCATGATCAGAACATCGATTTCCTTATTCTTGAGCGCTTCGGGAATCATGAAGAAGTTTCCGACATTGGAAACGATATTTATTTCTGCGTGGTCACGAAAGTACGCCTTGACGCCGAAGTGAACCACTGGAAAATTATCCGCCAAACATACATTAATCATAATTACGCGGTTTTAAAAGGTTGAGTTGTTCGGTATCTAAAGTTATGATATTTGTAATAATTTTCACTGCTAATTTTTGATTTTTTCAGGAATGATGCAAACCGGAATCGGATCCATTTTATGACGGTTGTTCCGGTTCAATCGTGCAAATATTTCGAAAACCTCTTTTTCCCGGCCTGTAAAATCCTCCGCACCGGATCCATTTTCCCATTTCAGCATCGCCCATTCAAGCTCATCGTAACTGGCGCCGAGCTGTTGTTCATCAGTCCTGCTGTCGCCAAAAAGCCCATCCGTCGGAGCGGCAAGCAAAATCGATTCGGGAACATTGAGCAATTCACCAAGTGCATAGACATCAGATTTCATCAAATCGGCAATTGGGCTGACGTCCACGCCGCCGTCGCCATATTTTGTATAAAATCCGACGCCAAAATCCTCAACTTTATTTCCCGTACCGGTAACAAGCAACTGGTGAAGGCCGGCAAAATAATAAAGCGAAGTCATCCGCAGCCGTGCCCTTGTATTCGCCAGCGTCAGCTGAAGCCTGCTTTCAAAATCCTCCGAGGGCACTTCGGCACGGAAAGTTTCGAACACCGTGGTAAGGTTGACCTCACAACTGTCGACATTCTCAAATCTCTTTGTTAATGCCGCTATATGTTCACGGCCGCGGCTGATTTGGTTTGCCGCCTGGTGTATCGGCATTTCAACACATAATGTGCGCAATCCTGTCTGTGCACACAGCGCGGAAGTTACGGCCGAATCAACGCCGCCTGAAATCCCGACAACAAACCCATTCATTTTTGCGTTTACAGCGTAATCCTTAAGCCAGTTTACGATGTGATCATTCACTTTCTGGACTTGGATCGTGCTTTTTTTTGCCATTGTTTTTCTGCGGAATTTAAGGACAGCCGATGTATCTTTGCGCTCCATGCAGACATATGAAACCCTCAGCAAATACAGGCTGCAAATACTATCTAAGCTAATTTAGACAAAGTAATGAAAAAAAAATTTATATTATTTTTCCTATTTATTGCAATACTAGCATGTGACAAAAAGACCAAGGTGGAGAAGGCGGTCGAAGAAATTCCGGTCGAAATCGAGATTGAAAGATTCGATAAGGCATTTTTTGAGTCGGGACCATCCAAACTTGGGGAACTAAAACAAAAATATCCGCTGTTCTTTCCCGCCGGTAATCCTGATAAGGTTTGGATCGAGAAAATGCAGCATCCGCAATGGCGTGAACTTTACAATGAGGTACAGAAGAAATTTGGTGATTTCAGCCGCCAGAGTGCGGATCTTGAGGATCTTTTTCGTCATATGAAATTCTATTATCCTAAAGTGGACCCGCCAAAAGTCGTAACCGTCATCGGCGAAATGGATTATCATTCAAAAGCGATCTATGCCGACAGCCTTCTTGTCCTTTCGCTTGAACTGTATTTGGGGAAAGACCATCGATTCTATACTTTTCCTAAATATTTAGAAGAGAATTTTGAAGAGAGACAGCTGATGCCTGATGTTGCATCGGCCTTCAATGCGACCCTCATTCCGCCACCCGATAGTTCGCTTTTATCGCAGATGATCTATTTCGGCAAAGATCTTTATATGAAGGATTTATTGCTTCCGGAATTTAGCGATGCTGAAAAAATCGGCTTTCGTCCGGACCAGATTCAATGGAGTAAGGAAAATGAAAGTTACATCTGGCGCTATATGATCGAAAACCAGCTGCTTTACGACACGGATTCAAAGCTTCCGAACCGGTTCATCAATCCTGCGCCGTTTTCGAAATTCTATCTTGAGATCGACAATGAATCGCCTGGTCGTATCGGCCAATGGATCGGCTGGCAGATCGTTCGGTCATACATGCAGAATAATGAGGTTCAGCCGCAGGAAATGCTGAAAATGGACGCTAAATCAATTTTTGAAAACTCACGCTACAAACCCGCGAAAAATGCAGAATAAGACTTCCGAAATAAAATTCCTGATCGAACTTGACGAAAACCGGGTTCCGGAGAATATCAAATGGAGCGCCCAGGATGGAGGCGTGAATGCCGAACCTTCCAAAGCGGTTATGCTGTCGATCTGGGACAGCAAAGCACAGGAAACGCTGAGGATCGACCTATGGACCAAGGATATGCCCGTCGATGAGATGAAGCTGTTCTTTCACCAGACGCTCACCGCGATGTCGGATACGTTTCGCCGCGCCACCGGCGATGATAAAATGGCCGATACGATGAACGATTTCTGTGACTATTTTGCTGAAAAGCTGGATCTGATAAAATGATCAGCTGTTTTCCTTAAAAATATCCTGATTGAGCGCGTCAATGTACTGCAGCAATCCGTCGCGCCCGGTTCCGTCCGATGAAGATGTTATGAAGTGTTGTGGCATTTCCTCCCAATCGTCTGCAAGCATCTGTTTGCGATAGGCCGACACGTGCGACTGGATTTTGGTTTTGCCGATCTTATCTGCTTTTGTAAAAATGATACAGAACGGGATTCCGCCTTCGCCAAGATATTTCATGAATTCAAGATCGATCTGCTGCGCCTCATGCCTTATGTCGATCAGCACGAATCCACATACCAACTGCTCGCGCTTTTCAAAATATTCAGTAATGAATTTCTGGAAAACAGCTTTCGTTTTCTTTGACACGCGTGCATAACCATATCCCGGAAGATCCACGAGAAACCAGTTACTATTGATTTTAAAATGGTTGATCAATTGGGTTTTTCCCGGTTTTCCAGAGATTTTCGCAAGACTGTTCCTGCCTGTGAGCATGTTGATCAACGACGACTTTCCAACATTCGACCTGCCGATGAACGCATATTCGGGCAGCATTTCCTTCGGGCATTTTTCCACATCGGAATTGCTGATAACGAATTCGGCAGATTTAATTTCCATTTATAGTTCGATTTTCTTCAGCCAGGCATACATCAGTTGGTTGAATTCGTCCGGATGCTCCATCATCGCTGCATGGCCGCATTTGTCAATCCAATACAGAGACGAATTTGGCATAAGCCTGTGAAATTCTTCCGCTACTTCCGGAGGCGTTACTTTATCGTTCTTACCCCAGATGATGCAGGTCGGAACATGCATCTTTGCAAGATCTTTCGCCATATTATGACGGATGGCACTTTTGGCGATAGTCAGGGTTTTGATCAATTTGATGCGATCATTGGCAACGGCATATACCTCGTCGATGATCTCCTTGGTCGCGATCTTCGGATCGTAAAAGACATCGCGCGCTTTTTCAGTAATGTAATCGTAATCGCCACGGCGCGGATAACTGTCGCCCATCGCACTTTCGTACAAGCCGGAACTTCCCGTGATGACCAGCCCGGCCATTTTCTCCGGATACATTTTGGTGTGATATAACGCGATATGTCCGCCAAGCGAATTTCCAAGCAGGATAACGCGTTCCAAACCTTTGTAAGTGATGAAGTCCTTAACATATTTCGCAAACGCCTTTACGTTGGTTTTCAGGATATTCTGCGTATAAATCGGCAATTCCGGGATGATTACCTTATAACCTTTTTCCGGGAAAAAATTTGCGACTCCGTCAAAATTACTGAGTCCGCCCATGAGTCCGTGTAAAACAATTATTGGTCGTCCTTCGCCTGCCTCAAAGTACCTGTATTTCCCGTCTTTCCTGAGGTTTTGTTCCATTTTGGTGTGTTGCTGTACTGGCGACAAATATATGATTTTCTAAATAGCGGTAATATATTTCTCAGCCAAGATTCCCAACCAGCGCAAGAGTTTGATTTGCAACAGTTAACAATTCAGCGCTTCATCGAATGACAAAACGTAGTGGAATGGGGGCAAAGTGGTAAAACTTATCAACAAAGTGGGAAATAGTGGTAAAATGTGGTAAATTAATTTATATTTTTGCTCCAAACCAATAGTTTACTGTTTGGAAACCATCATTGGAACATACGAATGTAAGGTCGATGCCAAAGGAAGATTGATGCTTCCTGCGCCTTTGAAGAAGCAGGTTTCGGCATCGCTTCAGGATGGTTTCGTCCTGAAACGTTCGGTGTTCCAGCCATGCCTCGAATTGTATCCGATGGCAGAGTGGAACAAAATGATGGAAAAGATCAACGGGCTTAACAGGTTTGTCAAGAAGAACAACGACTTCATCCGCAGGTTTACCGCAGGTGTCCGTGTTGTCGAAATTGACAATCTTGGAAGGTTGCTCATACCCAAGGAACTTACCGCTTTTGCGCATATTGCCAAAGACGTGGTGCTTTCTTCGGCCGTGAACATTGTTGAGATCTGGGACAAAGAGCTGTATGAAAAAGCGATAGATGATTCGGTTGTTGATTTTGCCGATCTCGCTGAAGATGTAATGGGGAACGTAAATGCTGGTGAAAATGGAATATCATAACCCTGTACTGTTGATGCCGTCCGTTGACGGGCTTGCGATCAGGCCTGACGGGATATATGTCGACGTGACTTTTGGTGGCGGCGGTCATTCGCGGGAAATCCTTCGCAGGTTAGGACCTGCTGGCAAACTCTACGCATTCGACCAGGATGAGGATGCTCTTGCAAACTCGATCGACGATTCACGATTTACGCTTATCAACGAAAATTTCCGGTTTATCAAACGTTTTCTTCGATTCCATAATGTCAGGAATGTCGATGGCATTCTGGCCGACCTCGGTGTTTCATCACACCAGTTCGATGTTGCGGAACGCGGATTCTCAACGCGTTTTGAAGGCGACCTCGATATGCGGATGAGCAAGAAGAACGACTTAAGTGCTTATAAGGTTGTCAATGAATATGACGAGGCAAATCTGCGCCGCGTATTTCTTGATTATGGTGAATTGAAGAATGCGCCGGTTATTGCACGGACGATCATGGAGGCACGTTTGCAGCGCCCGATCAAAAATACGGAGCAGCTAAAAAATGTGCTTATCCGCCTGACGCCTGCACATAAAGCGAATAAGATACTTGCACAGATCTATCAGGCCATCAGGATCGAAGTCAACCGCGAGATGGAAGTATTAAAGGATTTTCTTGAGCAATCACTCGAGATATTAAATCCGGGCGGGAGGCTCAGTGTCATTTCATATCATTCGCTCGAAGACCGTCTCGTAAAGAGATTTTTGAAGAACGGAATGTTCGAAGGTGAGCCTGAACGTGATTTTTACGGAAACTTTTCGGTACCGTTCAGGACAGTCGAAAAACTGATCGTACCCGATGACGAAGAAATTGCACGCAACAGCCGTGCGCGCAGCGCAAAATTGAGGATTGCAGAAAAGTTGTAATGATGAAGCACAATGTATACGACATACTCAAAGCAAGGTTCCTGATCAACGAGGACGCGATGAAGAATTGGCGTTTCATCGTATTCCTGATCATGCTTGCCATCATCATGATCGCAAATACGCATCGCTTCGAGCAAAAGGTTTTCGCAATAGCGGAATTGTCGAATGAAGTCAAAGAACTGCGGTCTGAATTCGTAGATCGGCGTTCCGAATTGATGAAACTCAAAATGGAATCGACTGTTTCGGCAAAAATGGAGGCAAAGCAGATTTTCCCTGCATCGGTTCCGCCGCAGAAGATCAAGGTAAAGAAAACAGAAGAAAAAAGCTGGTTTAAGAAACTATGGCAGTAGAAGATAAAGACAAGGTCGTTTCGTACAGGATTTACCTGGTGGCGTTCGTCATGTTTATCATGGCTGTCGCGATCACGGTAAAACTAACGAACATTCAGTGGGTCGAAGGCGATCACTACCGCAAGCTGGCCAAGGAACGTTCAGTAAGGAATTTTGTCATTCCGGCCAACAAAGGGAATATCTATTCTGCCGATGGAAGCCTGCTTGCGACTTCAATCCCGAACTATAACATCCGCTTTGATGCAATTGCGCCAAAGGCCATAGTTTTCGAACAGAATGTCAAGCCATTGGCGGATTCGCTATCGGTGATGCTCGGCAAACCATCATCGACATATCTCACATTATTGCGGCGCGCACGCGCAAATAAAAACAGGTATCTGCTGCTGGCACGCGACCTGAGTTACACGGAATACATGAGATTGAAGACGTTTCCAATGTTTAAGCTTGGGGCATACAAAGGCGGAATAATTACGGAACAGCGAACCGTTCGCAAACATCCGATCGGTGAAATTGCCGAAAGGACTATCGGTTATGAGCGCATTAAACCCGATGGCAAGGAAGACGGGAAAGGAATCGAACTCGCTTTCAGCAGATACCTCAATGGAAAAGACGGCAAGATCTTAAAACAAAAGATCGCAAAAGGACAGTGGAAGCCGATCCGCGACCAGAATGAGGTAGATCCGCAGGATGGCTATGACATCATCTCAACAATCGACGTATACATTCAGGACATCGCTCATCATGCCCTTTTGAAACAACTTCAAAAATACAATGCCGACCACGGATGTGTCGTCGTGATGGAAACAAAGACTGGCCATGTCAAGGCAATTTCAAACTTGGGGCGCCGTCCGAAAGATTCAGTCTATACGGAAAGGATCAATTATGCGATCCAGGAATCACATGAACCGGGATCGACATACAAGCTTGCCGATATGATGGCGCTCCTGGAAGACAAAAAAGTCGATACCGGAGCAGTTTATAACAGTTTCGGCGGCATCGTGACCTATTCAGGCAAGAAAGTCCGCGATTCGCACGAAGGCGGATATGGAAAGATCTCGCTTGCAAGAGGTTTTGAAGTTTCGTCAAATACAGTATTGGTCCAGGCGGTTTATGACAACTACAAGAACAACCCGAAAGAGTTCGTCAATCATTTGAATGAGTTCGGATTGAACAGCGAACTCGGCCTGCCGATCAAAGGCGAAGGCAAACCATATATTCCGCAGCCGGGCGACAAACACTGGAGCGCGATCTCGCTTCCGTGGATGGCGTTTGGCTATGGCGTATCGATCACGCCTTTGCAGACGCTGACTTATTACAATGCTGTTGCTAACGATGGCGTGATGGTAAAACCAAAGTTCGTTTCGGAAATCAAGGAATGGAACAGGATCATCAAGAAATTCGAAACAGAAATTATCAACCCAAAGATCTGTTCCGACGAAACATTGCTAAAACTTCGCGCACTGCTTGAGAATGTCGTCAAGAAGGGAACCGGTACGAAACTCTATTCGAAGGATTTCTCCA
>CBDUBP010000012.1:0-18321 GCA_965365415.1 uncultured bacterium
CCGCCAAAAGGAACCGCTCTTGGTGGAGCACAGTGTAACGCTACGCTGCCGGCACTTGATTCGCCGCTTTATGCCGGACTTGTGGCAGGCGCACAGGGTTATCAGTGGACGATCACAACGCTTTCAGGGCCGACTGCAGGACAGATTCAGGTCTTGAACACGCCGTTAAGGTCAATGAGGCTTACGCAATTGGCAACCTATGCCTACAATACGGTGTACAAGGTCGATGTGGCAGTTTACTTTGCAGGATTCCTGCAGCCATATTTCCCATCAACATGTACTGTGATCACTCCGTTGCCGACAACCCAATTGGGTAACTGCGGACTGACATTGATCACGATGAGTGATGTCATCTACGCGAACATGGTTCCATTTGCACCTGGCTATATGTTCAGGATCAAGGATCCATTGAACCCGGGTGATACTCAGGATATCCCGCGTCCGATCCGCGATATGAAGATGTCGATGGTCACTGCATTCCAGGTGAGATACAATAAGACATACAACATCGAGATCGCAGTGCAGAATACTGACGGAAGCTACATGGACTTCGGTCCGCTTTGCTCGGTCACTACGCCGATATTCCCAACAACAGGAATTTCGAATGCGCAGTGCGACAACGGACTTGGTGGCGCATATGCAGTGCCGAACATGAGTATGCAGATCTTTGCTGATTCATACCCTGGTGCAATAGCTTATGTATTCAAGCTTACAGGTCCGGGCTTGCCGGTTGGTGGCGCAGAGGTCACGAAAGTACTTCGCGTATTCACACTAAACGATTTCGCCGGAATGGGCTTGATCCCGGGAAGTACTTATAACGTTAATGTTAGGATGATCTTCAACGATACTGATCCGGCCGGACCTTACGGTAAGACATGCTCGTTGATCGTACCTGGCGGCGCAAGAATGGCTGAGATTCCATTCAATGCAATTGCTTATCCTAACCCGTTTGCTGACAATTTCAGCATTGAAATCGCATCTTCAGCGACTTCAAAAGTAGGCGTCAAAGTTTATGACATGGCGGGAAGGATGCTCGAGGAGCGCACCGCGTCGACTGCCGAAATGGAAACGCTGACTATAGGCGACAGATATCCAGCCGGAGTTTACAATGTCATTGTAAGCCAAGGTGAGGAAGTAAAATCACTACGGGTAGTGAAAAGATAATTTTTAACCTGAATTTCAAAGCCTCTTCAACCAAGAAGAGGCTTTTTCATTTAATATAGGTGATTACCTAAACCGCTGTTTGTCAATCATATTATTGAAATATATATATTTGACCCGTAATCGGGTTTATTACAGGTTTTTTAATTGGAATCGAACGGTGTGTAATTAATCAAATTGTTGACAATAAATGTTTGATTATTAGGTTATAAGACAAAATAAAATGTATTTTTGCCTATTAAAATTTGCTTAAATTCTGAATGCCCCTACAAAATTGCCGATGATGTTTATGACTATAATTACGCTGTTGAAAGAAAAGTCGGAATCTCATTTCTGCAGGCGCCCGTCGCTTTTTTGCACTCGCTTGCTCGTTGGACTTTTTATGCTTGCCGGTTTCATTTCAAATAATGCGTCAGCACAGGTTAGCGCATATACGTTTAGTGAATCATTGACGGGATACAGTCCGCTTGCAGGACCGACTACTGTCGCTTTTGCTGCGCCATGGGATGATCTGTCTACCGCAACCGCAACCGCTCCGCTTCCATTTACCTTTACTTTCGATGGCAATGCTTACAATTCATGTCGGATCAGTGCCAACGGATTCATAACTTTTGGTGCGCCAAATCCATTAAATAATAATTATACGCCACTAAGTTCGGGGCCGACATATTCAGGCGCTATTTCGGCATTTGGTGTTAATCTTCTTTCGAACGGAGTAGATCCGATCGTATACGGCGAAGAAGGTGTTGCTCCAAACCGTGTTTTTGTAGTTCAATGGACAAATGCGCAACGCAGTGCTGATGGCGCCGGAACTTTCAGCTTTCAGATCCGTTTGCATGAGACAACCAACATCATCGATTTTTCATACGGAAATTGTACCACTCCAAGCGCGACCCTGAGATCTATCCAAGTCGGTTTGCGTGGTCAGAATAATATATTTGCGCAAGGTAACGTGAACAACCGGACGATGGCTACAACAGTGAATGCCGAATGGTTCGGTAACAACACGCCGGGTACCGTCAACAATTCCGGGATGAGATCGCACAGTCCCGCATACCCCGACCTGGGGCTTCAATTCAGGTGGACACCGGGCCCGCCGTGCATCACGCCAACGGGAGCACCTTCCAATTTGGTGATAGGAGGGACATCCATCGGGCCGACTTCGTTCGTTGGAAACAGCTTTACCGCAGCAATGCCCGCACCTACGAATTATCTTGTACTCAGAAGTCCTTTCAATATTCCGCCCAGCGCGGCCGATGTGCCAAACCGATTATTTGGTGTGGTCAATTTGACAATGGGCGCATATACGGTGATCAGCATTTCAGGAAATACGACTTTCAACCAGACCGGGCTTACGCCTGAAACTGAATATTTCTATTGGGTCATTCCTTACAACAGCAATTGCCTCGGCGCGCCATACTACAATCTGGCGAATATGATCACGACATCGGCGACAACCTGTTCCCCGGCTACTGTCGCGGTTGCAGCATCATCGGTTGGCGGGAATGATTTTGTGGCCAACTGGACGCTTGTTCCAACGGCAACGGATTACAGGATAGATGTGTCGACCAATTCGGGCTTTACCGCGATACTTCCAGCGTATAACGATCTGTCGGTTGGAAATACCGATACGTTTGCAGTGACAGGTTTATCATCTTTGACGCAATATTGGTATCGTGTACGTGCGATCGGGACGAGCTGTCCGATCAACAGCAACGTGATCAACGTAACTACAACCTGTGGTTATTACAATATTCCTTACACACAAAATTTTGATACCGGGGTGCCGCTCGGAGGCGTGCCCGTTTGTTATTCGCGCACGGATGCCAATGCGGATATGATTCAATGGGGATCTCAGGGTATTCTCGGAATGTTTTCATCGGCGCCACGCTCAATGTACATTGCGAAAAATACGACTCAGGCGATGGACGACTGGTTTTTCCTTCCCGGACTGAATCTGACGGGTGGAACATCGTACCGTTTGTTTTTCAGGTATAACACAAATGTTTCGACATCACAGGCCGAAAGCCTTAAGGCGTTTCTTGGGTCGGGCCAGACACCCGGGCAAATGAACCAGACGCTTCTTGATTTGACTAACATCAACAATACGACTTTTAATTCAATTTTTGTCGATTTCACACCAGTTATCAGCGGAGTGTATTATATCGGCTTCCAGGGTTCCTCTGCGGCCGATCAGAGCCAGATGGCGGTCGACGACATTAGCGTCACGCTTGCGCCGACGTGTCTGGATCCGACAAACATAGTGATCGGCCCGATAGGAACAAACTCGGCCACTATATCATGGACTCCGCCGTTGTCGGAACCTGCGCTGGGTTATCAGTATTATTTTTCAACATCACCCACACCGCCAAATGCCGGAACAACACCATCAGGAAGCGTCGGATTTGGTGTCAACACGGCGGTTCTCGGCCCATTGACGGCATCAACCACGTATTATGTATGGGTCAGGGGTAATTGTTCGGCGACTGATAAAAGTGTATGGACGATAGAAGAATCGTTCAGCACCGAATGTAATACGCCTCTTGTGACAGCCACTACTGCCGCTTCACGATGCGGTCCGGGATCAATGACATTGAACGCGACACCAAACGCCGGTTCGTCAATCAATTGGTATGACCAGGCCACTGGCGGTTCGATACTCGGCACAGGCAATGTGTTCAACACGCCTCCAATCGGATCGACAACCACCTACTACGCTGAAGCAAAAGCGCTTGGCGCGCAGGCCAAAGCGGGTCCGGCGTCACCGGTTGCGGAAGGCGGAACTTTTGGCGTGCAGAATTACCAGGCCAGTGTGAACTTTACAGTTCTGTCCAATACAACATTGCAGTCGATCGACATCTTTCCGCTTGCTTCCGGCCAGAACGGTACGATTGCGCTGCGGACATCGACAAACCTTATCCTTCAAAATATCAATTTCATCACATCGGCTGCAGGTGGAACGACCGCACAGGTCATTCCAATCAATTACACGTTGCCGCCCGGTGATTATAATTTGTATTTATCGGCCTTTCCTCCGACAGGTTTGCGGATGAACACGACCAATGCGTTCTATCCATACAGCTGCTCCGTGGCGGAAATCACCGGAAACATTGTTTCAAATACACAATTTTTGGCGTTCTATAACTGGAAGTTTACGACTGAATGCGTTTCAGCAAGGGTTCCGGTAACCGCTACGATCAGTTCGCCACCTGCGCTGACTATCAGTGAGACCGAGAGCACCATTTGCCAGGGCGAATCAACACCTACGATCACTGTAGCCGGACATGCCTCGTACGATACGCTTACATGGCTACCGAATACGAACATTTCAGGATCTTTCGCGACAGGATTTACTTTTAATCCTTCTTCTACCACAACTTATACGCTTACGGGTGTCCAGACCTCCGGAAGTTTCTGTTCGAACCTCGCAACTTACACGGTAAACGTCAATGCGATCCCGCCACCGGTAACAGTAATACCTGCCGCCGCCATCACCATGTGTGAAGGATCGATCCAGGCGTTAAATGGAAGCATCGGCTCGATGTCGACCGTTCCGATCCTTACCGAAGATTTCGAAGGTGCAACCACTACCTGGTCGATTGCAAATACGTCTACGGACGGCGATACAATGGCTTCCCAATGGGCGCAGCGCACCAGTACTTATGCCTATACGAGCAGCACATGGAATGTATCGCTGCGAAGCAACGACAACAGCAAATTTTATTTTGCCAATGCGGATGCACAGGGATCAAGCTTGCTGCCTTTCGCAATGACCAGGACAACGCTCCAGAGTCCGCCGATCAACTTATCGGGGTACACAAGCGCAAATTTGAGTTTCTGGCATTACGCGCGTTACATTCTCGGGGATATTTTTACCGTTGAGGTTTCCACGAATAATGGTACAAGCTGGACCGTAGTTCAGCAGTTTTTCGGATCACAGGGAACACCTTTAAATTTTGCAAATGCGACTGTGGATATGAGTGCATTCGTCGGAAATGCGAATGTCTTGCTGCGTTTTAATTTTATATCGAATTGGGGTTATGGATGGGCAGTTGATAACGTTGTATTGTCGGGTTCTATCGCTACAGCGCTGAGCTGGACTCCGGGAACCGATCTTTATACGGACGCTGCTGCAACGCTTCCCTATACGGTGGGTACGCCAATGGCCATCGTTTATGCCAAGCCGACAGCCTCGATCGTTTATACCGCAACCGCTGAGGGATCAAACGGATGTACCTCCTCAGGTACTATAAGTATTACCGTCGATCCGGCCCTTGTAGGTGGCACCCTTAATGGCGATCAATCACTATGCAGCGGCGGAACGCCTTCCGACCTGATCCTGTCCGGTTCAACCGGAACGGTGATACGCTGGGAATATGCCGACGATCCGTTATTTACTGTCGGGGTTACCAACATTGCAAATACCACCACTACTTTGACAGCTGCGCAGATGGGAGTTTTCCCTTCGATCCGTTATTTCAGGGCAGTTGTTGGAGGCGGAACATGTACACCGGTTTATTCGGATGTTGCATCAGTTTCATTCCCGACCACGATTTGGACAACGGGTTGGTCCAATGGAGTTCCCGGACCGGGTATAAGGGCAATCTTTAACGGCAACTTTACCGCGTCGGTAAACCTGGCGGCTTGCTCCGTGCAGGTGCTTTCGGGAACTGTTACTGTAAACCCCGGCATATCGATGATCGTCGAAAATGAGGTCACAGTCACCGGAGGTTCATTGATATTTGAGAACAATGCGAGCCTCGTACAGGTTAACAATTCCGTAAATTCGGGTAATATCATCTATCGCCGGAATACAACACCAATAAGGAAATTTGATTATACATACTGGTCGTCGCCTGTGGCAGGGCAGACTCTCAGTGGGTTATCACCAAATACAAACCCAACGACGTTTTACGTTTGGAATACCGCGATCAACAATTGGTCGAATACTCCTGCGGGTACCGTAATGGTGCCTGGCCGCGGATATATCGTCCGTGCTCCGGATATTGCGCCGTTTAATGTCAGCACCGGAAACATTTTCAATGCGACTCTCACAGGAGTTCCGAACAATGGCGACATCAATGCTCCAATTGCGGTCGTGGGCGCCAGTGATCTTAATCTGTTAGGTAATCCGTACCCGTCTGCCATCAGCGCTGACCTTTTGTTTACGGAGCCAGCAAATACGTCGGTTCTCGACGCGACAATTTATCTTTGGACGCACAATACACCGATCACAAACAACGTGTATACATCAAACGATTACGCCGTATGGAATTTTATGGGCGGTGTCGGAACTGCACCGGCGGTGAACCCGGGCGTTAACAATAGCATCCCAACCGGAAATATCGCTGCTGGCCAGTCGTTCTTTATCCACGGCCTTGCCAATGGAACTGCGGTCCTGAAAAATAGTATGCGATTAATATCACTGAACGACCAGTTCTTCAGGATGAATGCACAGCCCGTTGCGGAAGGTCCGGAGAAACATCGCGTTTGGCTTGAAGTGAAGAACGACCAGGGTGCTTTTAAGCAAATGCTTGTTGGATACGCCGAAGGAGCAACCATGGCTATCGACCGCGGTTATGATGGATTGTACGTCGACGGAGGAAATTTTGTCGGCCTTTACTCCATCAACTCACAAAACCTGACGATTCAGGGAAGGCCGCTGCCATTTGATCAGAACGACCAGGTGCAGCTTGGGTTTAAAACCACAGTTGCCGGTAATTTCGAAATTGCGCTTTCACAATTTGACGGATTATTTACCACACAGAATATATACCTTGAAGACAGGTTTTTAAATGTCATTCACGATCTGAAAGAATCAAATTACTCCTTTGCTTCTGCTGTCGGCACTTTCGACGGCCGATTCTTCCTGCGATACACCAATGGAAACCTCGGTGTTCCGGAGGTTAATGAGAATGCGGTTGTCATCTATAATTCCGATGGAACGTGGCATGTAAATTCAGGTAACCTGAGCATTGAGAGCATTAAAGTATTTGACATTCGCGGGAGGCTGCTGATGGTCAAGGATCACATTCGTGCTTCAGAAACATCATTTGAACTGGAAACCGCCGATCAGATGCTTTTGGTTCAGGTCTTTACCGATTCAGGCATGATCACGAAGAAAATTCTAAATTAGTTCCAAACCAACTTTAAATAAGAAAGGTCATCGAAAGATGACCTTTTTGCATAAAAAAACCTCCAATGGAGGTTGATCAGTTACTTTGGCGTAATTGCTTGTTTCTTTTATAAGTATAGTAAGCAAATAAAATTCCTGCGATCGCAAGCCAGAATAATTTCCCGTTGATAGGCAGTGCCTGAGCATCGCCATCCTCCAATTCATCATTCGGATCCGGATCGTCCGACTCATCCCCTGGCTGCGCAAAGAGTTTGAAATCCGAAAAAAGTACAACAGAAAATACGTAAAGATAGACCAGCTTCTTTTTCATAGAATTACAGTTCAGGCGGTAAATATAATATCAATTTTTTAATAATAAAAAAGAATATGCCATCAATGTCAAGTATTATATGATCAATCAAACTCGGAAGTGAAGTAAAGTTTGACCGACGGATATTTGCTCTGAGTCATCTGGATCGTGAAATCGGAATCGGCCAGAAATACCAACTGCCCGTGTTTGTCGTGCGCCAAAAATTTCTGCTTGATCCGTTTGAATTCCTTGAACTCTTCATTTTTCGGATCATCTGGTTTCACCCAGCATGCCTTATGGACGGCAAAGTTTTCATAAGTACATTTCGCGCCATATTCATGCTCAAGCCTGTATTGGATGACTTCGTACTGCAGCGCCCCGACCGTTCCAATGACTTTCCGGTTATTCATCTCCAAAGTAAACAGCTGTGCGACACCTTCATCCATCAATTGGTCGATTCCCTTATCGAGCTGTTTCGCCTTCATCGGATCAGCATTGTTGATGTAACGGAAATGCTCCGGTGAGAAACTTGGAATCCCTTTAAAGCTCATCTGTTCACCTTCAGTCAGCGTGTCGCCGATCTTAAAATTCCCAGTATCGTGAAGTCCGACGATATCGCCCGGATATGAAATGTCAACGATTTCTTTTTTCTCGGCAAAGAACGCATTCGGACTCGAGAATTTCAGGTTCTTGCCCTGGCGCACATGCAGATACGGTTTGTTGCGCTCAAAAGTTCCCGATACGATCTTTACGAATGCCAGCCTGTCGCGATGCTTCGGATCCATATTCGCGTGGATCTTGAAAACAAAACCCGAAAGTTTTTCTTCATCGGGGTTGATAAGCCTTTTATCTGATTCTTTTGGCCGTGGCGATGGCGCGATCTCGATAAAACAATCAAGCAGTTCGCGGACACCGAAATTATTCAGTGCAGACCCGAAAAATACGGGCTGCAATTTCCCTTCAAGATATTTTTCGCGATCGAATTTCGGATACACTTCATCAATCAATTCCAGCTCCTCACGCAACTTCCCGGCAGGCTTGCCTCCGATGATGGTTTCCAGTTCAGGGCTTGCGACATCTGAAAACTCAATCGTTTCTTCGATGTTCTTCCTGCTGTCGCCGCTGAAAAGGTTGATATTCTTATCCCAGAGATTGTAGATGCCCTGGAAATCATAGCCCATGCCGATTGGAAAACTCAACGGTGTTACCGTTAAACCAAGCTTTTGTTCGACTTCATCCATCAAATCAAAAGCGTCCTTACCTTCGCGGTCGAGCTTGTTGATGAAAACGATGATCGGGATATGACGCATCCTGCAAACGGCAACAAGTTTTTCAGTCTGTTCCTCGACGCCTTTTGCAACATCGATGACAACGATGACGCTGTCGACCGCAGTCAGCGTACGAAAAGTATCTTCTGCAAAATCCTTGTGTCCCGGTGTATCGAGGATGTTGATCTTCCTGTTCTTATAATTGAATGCAAGCACCGACGTCGATACCGAAATTCCACGTTGCCGCTCGATTTCCATAAAGTCACTCGTTGCGCCTTTTTTGATCTTGTTGCTCTTGACAGCGCCCGCTTCCTGGATCGCACCTCCGAAAAGCAGGAGTTTTTCAGTAAGTGTGGTCTTTCCGGCATCAGGGTGTGAAATGATCCCGAAAGTGCGCCGCCTGAGGATTTCGTCCTTAAAATTCATAGGTTTTAAAAATGGATGCAAAAGTACTATTTATCAAATCAATATCCCACAAAAGCAATAAATTAGGCATTCCGCTGTTAACCATGAGGCAACGACAGATTTCTGCTTAAATTCCGTGATGTTTTCTCCTAATAATATTTTGTTAATAGCTGACACGCAGGTTGCGTAGTGTGACCGAATTGCTATTTTTGCTGATTGTTATCCTAAACCGCTATTTTATAATGAAAATGAAACACTTGTTATTCGGATTACTGTTATTATCCCTGCAATCAACTTTCGCACAGAATAACAAAAAAGAAGTTTTATTTACCATCGACGGAAAGCCTTACTACACGGACGAATTTTCCCGCGTTTACAAAAAGAACCTTGATCTTGTAAAGGACGATTCGCAAAAGGATCTTGATCAATACCTCGATCTGTTCGTCGGTTACAAACTAAAGATCAACAAAGCGCACAAGCTTGGCCTTCAGAACGGGGCGCAATATCAGAGTGAGTTGAAATCCTACCGCAACCAGCTTGCAAAAAATTACGTGACCGATTCAAAGGTTACGCAGGAATTGGTTGAGGAAGCGTACAACCGTCTTCAAAAGGAAATCAGCGCCTCGCATATCCTGATTTTGGTGGATGAGAATGCTGCGCCGGCCGATACTTTAAAGGCGTATAAAAAAGCTGCCGACCTTCGTAAAAGGGCGCTTGCGGGGGAAGATTTCAGTACACTTGCATCACAACATTCCGAGGATCCGTCAGCGAAAGAAAACAAAGGGGATCTTGGCTATTTCACAGCATTCCGCATGGTTTATCCATTTGAAAGCGCGGCGTATAAAACTTCGAAAGGAACGATCTCACAGCCGGTCCGCACCCGTTTTGGATATCATTTGATTAAAGTCAATGACATTCGCGACAACCGCGGAGAAGTTACCGTCGCACATATCATGCTTATGAATCCAACCAGCGGCGATGCTGCTGCACAGGACCAAGTAAAAAGCACGATCAACGACATCTATCAAAAGCTTCAGCAGGGTGAGAACTTTGAAGCGCTCGCCAAGCAATTTTCTGAAGACAAATCATCCGCTCCAAAAGGCGGTGTCCTGAATAAGTTCGGTTCCGGTCAGTTGAGTTCGGCCGAATTCGAGAATGTCGCATTTTCACTTCAGAAGGAGAATGAATATTCACAGCCATTTCAAACGCAGTTCGGATGGCATATCGTGAAGCTGATAGCGAAACATCCTGTCAGGACGCTCGACCAAATGAAAGCCGAACTTGAAAACCGTGTCGGCAAAGACGAAAGATCACGTTTGATCGCACAATCATTGAACGATAAGCTTCGTAAGAAATACACGGTCAAGCGCAACGAGAAGCTTTATGCTGCCGTGAAGAAAGCCGTAACAGATAAATTTTACGAAGGTGCATGGGAAGTGCCGGCCGACATGAAGCCTTATGAAGGCAAACTGGTCGAAATCAGCGGAAAGGCCGTCACTGCGCAGGAATTCTTCGATTATGTAAAAGGCCAGCAAAAAGCAGGTCTGACGATCAAACCGGTAAGCAGGCTGACCGATTCGATGTACGAGAAGTTCCTCGATCAGCAGCTGAATGCTTATTATAATGACAATCTTGAAAGCGAGTTCCCTGAATTTTCGAATGTCATGGATGAATACCGCGACGGCTTGCTGCTTTTCGACCTGATGGAGAAGGAAATCTGGGAGAAATCAAAAACGGATTCGATAGGCCTTAAAGCATTTTACGATGCAAACAAGGCAAACTATAACTGGAAGAACCGCGTTGATGCGATCGTCATTTCGTCGACAAAGGAAGACATGGTGAAAGCTGCGCAGAAAATGCTTAAAAAAGGAAAGTCACCGGATGAAATCAAGCAAAAGCTTAACGTCGATGGGAAAGTCAATGTGATGGCAGCATCGGGAGTTTATGAAGAAGGCAGCGACTCATTCCCAAAAACGGTGAAGCGCGAAACCGGTGTATCGAACATCGTTAAGGAAGGTGAGTATTATTTTGTGACGAAGGTCAATAAAGTATTGCCTGCCGGGCCAAAGACCTTGGAAGAGGCACGCGGCAAAGTTGTCAACGACTATCAGCAGCATCTCGAAAGCAATTGGGTTCAGGACCTGAAGAAGGAATTTACCGTTGAGGTGAACCGCAATGTTTTTGAAGATGTCAAAAAGCAACTGAAGTCGTAATGAACAAAGCCATAATCATAGGATTATCGCTCATTTTCATTTCGTGCAATTATTTTAAACCCGAAGCAAAAGAAGGTGCGATTGCGAGGGTAAATGATGATTACCTTTACAGCGAAGATCTGGCCGGATTGATTCCGCCCGGAACTTCAAAAGAAGACAGTTCGGTCATCGTTCGCAATTACATCGATCAATGGGCTTCGAGGAAATTGCTCCTCAAGGCTGCGGATATCAATTTGAGCGAGGAACGCCGGTTGGAATACGATGCGCTGGTTAAAGAGTACGAAACCGATCTGTACACAAAGGCGTATCTTGAGGATATTGTTGCGCGAAATGTCGATACATTGGTCAATGATTCGGAATTGCAGGCATTTTACAATGCAAACAAGGAGAATTTCCGCACAACCGGAATGCTTGTCAGGCTTCGTTTCATCCAGATGAAAAACGACAACCCGAAATTTGCGGCGATACGTTCTAAGTTTTTTGATTACCGCAAATCGGACCGCAAGTTCTGGGAAACGTATTCATTGCAGATGCAGAGTTTTGCGCTCAACGATTCGATCTGGATCGACATGGGCCAGGTTTATCCGAAACTGCCTTTCATCAGTCCCGATAATCGTGAACAATATATCCGCCGCGGGAAATCGATTGAACAAAAAGAAGCAAACAGCACTTACCTGGTTAAAATTGTCGATGTGATCGATCGGAACCAGACCGCACCATACGAATATGTCAGGCCAACCGTCCGCGACATAATAATAAACAGGCGAAAGCTTGAACTGATTAACAAATTTGAAAAGGAAATTACTGACGATGCCATTAAGGACAACAATTATGAGATTTATAAATAAAGTTTTTTCAACCGCGATGTTGCTTTTTGCTGCAATGACGTATGCACAGCCCGACACCACTGCCGTAGCTGTAAATACGACGCAGGACATTACGCAGCGGATGAAAGTCGACGGCATCATCGCCACACTCGGCGACCACATTGTACTCGATTCGGACATCGACAAAGCATATCTTGAACTTTCGAGCCAGGGTGCCAACGTCGAAGGGATCACGCGCTGCCAGCTTTTGGGCAAATTGCTCGAAGACAAACTGTATGCGCACCATGCCGTGCAGGACAGCATCGTCGTGACAGATGACCAGGTTAAGGAAAAGATGGATCGCCAGATCGCGTATATGGTAGAACAATTGGGATCGATGGATAAAGTTGTCAAGTATTTCAAAAAAAGCAGCGAGGAAGATTTTCGCGCCGACATGTTTGAAGTGCTCAAGACGAACATCCTGACAGACGAAATGCAGAGCAAGATTATCGATGAGGTTGAAATAACACCTGAAGAAGTTCGCATGTTCTTTTACAGGATCCCAAAAGAGGAATTGCCGGTATTCGGCGCTGAAATGGAAGTGGCACAGATTGTCATCAAGCCAAAAATCACCGATGAGGAAAAGCAAAAAACGATCGATCGGCTGAAAGAATTCAAAAAGGAAATCCAGGAAGGTGCAAGCTTCTTTAGTAAAGCTGTGCTTTATTCGCAGGATCCGGGTTCGCGTTCGAATGGCGGATTTTACAAAATGACGCGCAAGACGCCTTTTGTCAAAGAGTTCAAGGATGTCGCGTTCAGTCTGGGAGAAGGAGAGATTTCGGAGCCTTTTGAAACTGATTTCGGATACCACATCATTCTGGTGGAGAAGATCCGCGGACAGGAGATCGATCTTCGCCACATCCTTTTGTCACCAAAGATCACCGACGAGGCGATGAATGAAGCGAAAGAAAAGGTGAACCTCATTCGTCAGAGGATTACCGACAAGGAAATTACTTTTGCCGAGGCCGCGCGCACAATGTCCGACGAAAAGGAAACCCGAGCGAACGGCGGAACGCTGATCAATCCGAAAACACAGGATACACGTTTCGAACTTACCAAAATGGACCCGACGCTGTACGAGCAGGTTTCAAATTTGAAAGAAGGTGAAGTATCGCTTCCGATTGTTGAAGAAGATCCGTCGGGCAGGAAAGCATTCAAGCTGATGATGGTCACCAACCGCTACGACGAACACAAAGCCGATTACGCAAAGGATTATACCAAGATCAAGGAACTTGCATTAAAGGAAAAGCAGATCCGCAGAATAGGCGAGTGGTCTGACGAAAAAATCAAAGAAACGTATATCAGGATCAATGGCGAATACCGCGATTGTGATTTTGCCAACAACTGGATGAAAAAGTAGGCTGAAGTCGTAAGTCGTAAGTCGTAAGTCGAATGTCAAATGTCGAAAGTCGCAAGTTGAAAGTCGATCCTCGAATAATCAAATAAACAAACAACGAATCATCACTCATGTCTGACGTAACCGCTGTACAAAACCTCGTCACCAAGCGAAACGAACTTAAAAAGGAAATTTCAAAGATCATCGTAGGGCAGGACGCCGTAGTCGACCAGATTTTGCTCAGCATCTTCTCGGGCGGACACGCGCTGCTTGTTGGTGTACCGGGTTTAGCGAAGACGCTGATGGTGAATACGATCGCACAGGCACTCGGACTCGACTTTAAGCGTATCCAGTTTACTCCGGATCTGATGCCATCGGATATTTTAGGAAGCGAGATCCTCGACGAGAACCGTCAGTTCAGATTCATAAAAGGACCATTGTTCGCGAATATCATCCTCGCCGATGAGATCAACCGAACGCCGCCAAAGACTCAGGCCGCACTGCTTGAAGCCATGCAGGAACGTTCGGTGACGATTGCGGGAAACAATTATAAACTTGCATTGCCGTATTTCGTCCTCGCGACGCAGAACCCGATCGAGCAGGAAGGAACGTATCCGCTTCCGGAAGCACAGCTCGACAGGTTTATGTTTGCTATCAAACTTGATTATCCTTCATTTGCAGAGGAAGTTCAGGTCGTAAAAAGTACGACGACCGATACAACGGAAAAGATCAATCCGTTGTTTTCTGCGCAGGAAATCATCGACTTCCAGCATTTGATCCGTCGCGTTCCCGTGGCCGACAATGTCATCGAATACGCGGTCACGCTGGTTTCTAAAACGCGTCCTGACAATCCGCTGTCGAATGAGTATATTAAAAATTTCCTCGATTGGGGCGCCGGTCCGCGGGCTTCCCAAAACCTGATCCTCGCTGCAAAGGCGCATGCGGTTTTCCATGGAAAATTCTCGCCGGATATCGAAGATGTAAAGGCCGTTGCGGTGGGAATCCTTCGTCACCGGATCATCAAAAATTACAAGGCAGACGCGGAAGGTGTTTCGGAAGAGATGATTATTTCGAAGATCATGTAGAAAGCTCCTGAGATCCACCCGAGGCCAACGGCCGAACTGAGCGCAGCTAAAGCTTCAAAGCCCCAGAGCGCCAAAGCAAATCCCGTTTAGCGGGATTTTTTATTTGATCGAATTTAGTCTCTGGTCGAGTTCCTTATCGTAAAAGAACAGGAACATGCTTCCCATCATATCCTGATTTTCATTTGTCGTGTTGTTCACTTCAAGCACGATTTCGTACTCGTGATCTTTATAGAGCCAGACTCCTTCGTCTGATGAAAATGGGTCGACTGATGTGAGTCCGACCGCTTTTCCATGATTTACAATATTGCTTTTAAAGATAGGTTTTTTTGCAGTCTTGTCATATAACGTAATCGATGTTGCAAACGGGTGAACGTGTATGGCGGCCGAATGCAGGCGCAGGCTGTCGATGATCTGCAATTGATTGTTGACAGAACTTCTGTAAGTATTCTTTCCTTTTGGAACAACCCAATGTCCCGACATCATATTGCCATTTCCGTCGTCATAGCTGTGGTTCCTGGTCTCTACCGGAACGCATTGATCCGATCCTGGATCGAGCGGCTCTTTATACGGGTCACGTTTATCATAGGGCAGCATGACAAATGCGGTGCGGCTCATCAATGGTTTTAACCGTTCGCGTGTATGGTCGATCGAAACTTGATGCTTGACCTGGAAATTCGCATCGGGCAGATTGTGGTTCAGTGTCTGTGTTGTCACATAAAGCAGATCATTCCCGCGCATCGGAACTCCATATCCTTCCGGAAATGTAAAATTCTCCATGCCGTGTGAAAGCGAGGTCATCCGTGGATATTGTTTTCCAATCCTGTCGTCAAGTTTAAAGCTGCTGTAGTAGGCCGCGTCGTTAAAATCGACGTTCATGTGACAGATGTAATCATTGCTGATTTGTTTCGATGATTTCGCATCGAGCGCCTTTACATGGAAGCCGGTCAGCCAGACCAAAGTTGAGTCCGTATTCAGCTGAACATAATTCGATGCCTTCGGGCCTTCCATCGATTTATATATTCCATCGATCAGGAATGCCGGAGAGAGCATTCTATACTGCGCTGTTTTATTTTCGACGTTCCATTCGTGATCGATCAGGCGAAGTTTGTGCAGCGCAGTCGTTTTTACGATCGCCTTGTGCCTGGTCGGAAGCTGTAAATAGAATGCGAGCGCGCCCACCAATATCAGCAACGCGACAACGGCAGAAATTTTATATATCTTTGGTCCTGACATAGGGCAAACTTACAATATTCCAGTAACTTACAGCCAATATGGGTTTCATGAAAAATCAGATCGATGATCCAAAAAGAGTTTTCGGGCTCGATCTGATGCGCGCCATCGCCATCCTGATGGTTGTTTTCGCGCATTGTGTATGGCTCTTTCCCGAGAGCAACGGACCATTCACACAAATTCTCAATCTCTTCGGTTTCCTTGGCGTCGAGATTTTCTTTGTCTTAAGTGGTTTCCTCATCGGAAGGATATTATATAAATTATATATCGCCGAAAATTTTACTGCGCACAGTGTCATGAAATTCCTGAAGCGGCGCTGGTTTCGTACACTCCCGAATTATTATCTCGTGCTTCTTGTCAACATCGCCATTGCAGCGCTTATCGGTTATGAGATATCGCAAACTTGGCGCTATTTCGTTTTCTTGCAGAATTTTTCCGGTCCGCTGCTGCCATTTTTTCCGGAATCGTGGAGCCTCTCTATCGAGGAATTCGCCTACATATTCCTGCCGGCGATGCTGATGCTTGTCGCATTTTTAAGACTGAGGAACAGGTCATTGGTTTTTGTCGCCATGACGATCATATTGATTGCAGCGTGCATCTATGCCAAGTTTGATTATCATCAGGCAAATCGCAATACTTCACTCGACCATTGGAATGTGGCGCTGAAATCGGTCGTGATCTATCGGATTGACGCCATATTCATCGGAGTTTTCTGCAGCTGGCTTTACTCGGTTTATCGTGTGGAATGGCGCCGTACGCGGTTTGTTTGGGCCGTGCTGGGTTTTGTGATGATGGGATTCTTCACGGCCGGTGTCGGATTCCTCGGACTGTTCATCGACAGGTATCCGCTTTTCTGGAACGTGCTCTATCTGCCCTTGGCCTCGGTGTCGATCGCGCTGTTTTTGCCGATGCTGTCCGAATGGAAGACTGAAATCCGTATCGTCAAATATCCAATAACTTTCATCAGCCTCATTTCTTATTCAGTTTACCTGCTTCATTACAGTGTGATACTGCAATCTTTAAAGCAGTTCGGCGCGACAGACGGATTTACGGATGTCCAACTCGTGGTGATGACCACTGCCTATTTTACGCTGACATTTATTTTGAGCTACCTGTTGTTTCGTTTTTACGAAAAACCAATTACCGATCTTCGCGAACCATCGGTTAAAACGTTGTAAATTAGAGGTATGAGTCTTAGAACGAAGCGGTAACTTTTCCCGCATTCATTTTGGGGGTCAAATTCTGCTGATTGATTATTTTTTCGCGTAAAAAATGTCGATTTGCTAAATATCGATTCAATTTTTGGCTATTCGGTAAATCTTCTGCAGCCCGTGCGGGAATCGAGGAAATCTGAGGTATAAATCGTAAATTTGCGTGGCAAACTAAACCGGATTTTATATGGCATTCGATATTGAAATGATCAAGAAAGTGTATGCGTCTATGCCCGAGCGCGTTGATGCGGCACGCGCGATGGTTGGACATCCGCTTACACTTACTGAAAAAATACTTTACGCACACCTCTGGGACAAGAATCCATCGCAGATCTATCGACGCGGTGCAGATTACGTCGATTTCGCCCCGGACCGCGTCGCCTGCCAGGATGCCACGGCGCAAATGGCATTGCTGCAGTTCATGCATGCCGGAAAATCAAAGGCGGCGGTTCCAACAACAGTACATTGTGACCATCTTATCCAGGCAAAGGTTGACGCGAAGACAGATCTTGCACGGGCAAAATCTCAAAGCAATGAGGTTTTCGATTTCCTTTCATCGATCTCAAACAAATATGGAATCGGATTCTGGAAGCCGGGTGCGGGAATCATCCACCAGGTCGTTCTTGAGAATTATGCGTTCCCGGGCGGGATGATGATCGGGACCGATTCTCATACAGTTAACGCCGGCGGCCTCGGAATGATCGCGATCGGTGTCGGTGGTGCCGATGCGGTCGACGTCATGTCGGGGATGGCATGGGAACTTAAATTTCCAAAACTCATCGGTGTAAAACTTACAGGCAAACTTTCAGGCTGGACCGCTCCAAAAGACGTGATCCTGAAAGTGTCGGGAATCCTGACCGTAAAAGGCGGAACCGGCGCCGTGATCGAATATTTCGGCGAAGGCGCAAAATCGATGTCTTGTACCGGAAAAGCCACGATCTGTAACATGGGTGCCGAGGTGGGCGCAACGACCTCAACTTTTGGTTACGACGAATCGATGTCGCGTTACCTTCGTGCAACAAGCCGTGCCGACGTGGCTGACGCTGCCGACAGCATTGCGGATTACCTGACAGCTGATCCTGAAGTTTATGAAAACCCTGAAAAATATTTCGATCAAATCA
>CBDUBP010000013.1:0-18257 GCA_965365415.1 uncultured bacterium
TTTTTCATATTTTTGCCCGAATGAACTTTACAGCAGCACAAATAGCAGGCATCCTCGATGGGGAAGTGGTCGGAAATCCTGAAGTACAGGTTTCGCGACTTTCCAAAATTGAGGAAGGAACCGACGGCTCGCTGACATTCCTATCCAACCCGAAATACAACAATTTCCTCTATTCCACAAAGGCAAGCATCACTATAGTTAATTCAGGGTTTGTTCCTGAAAATGAATATACTACGACATTAATAAAAGTCGATGATGCATACGGAGCCTTTACAAAATTGCTCGAATACTACAATCAGGTAAAACTCAATAAAAGCGGTATCGAACAGCCGAGTTATATTGCCGCGAGTGCCCAATACGGCGAGAACATTTATCTCGGGTGCTTCAGTTATATCGGCAACGATGTCCGAATTGGAAAGAACGTAAAGATCTACCCAAACTGCTTTATCGGCGATAATGCAGTTGTGGGCGACAATGTGATCCTGTTCGCAGGTGCACGGGTCTATTCCGAAACCATCATTGGAAACAACTGTGTGATCCATGCAGGATCGATCATTGGAGCAGACGGATTTGGTTTTGCTCCATCTCCTGACGGAACGTATAGTAAAGTGCCGCAAATTGGAAACGTCATCATTGAAGACAATGTAGACATCGGTTCATGCACGACCATCGACCGCGCGACATTGGGCTCGACGATCATCCGTAAAGGAGTCAAGCTCGATAATCAGATACAGATCGCCCATAATGTTGAAATAGGCGAGAATACCGTCATTGCAGCACAAACAGGTATTGCCGGATCTACCAAAATAGGGAAGAACTGCATGATCGGCGGGCAGGTCGGAATTGCCGGGCACCTCGTTATTGGAAATAATGTCCGGGTCCAGGCGCAATCAGGTGTCGGAAAGAATATTTCCGATGGCGAAACGATCCAGGGTTCACCTTCATTCGGTTATGCCGATTGGAATAAATCATATGTTCATTTCAGGAACCTTCCGAAAATTGTCGCGGATATCGAAGAATTAAAAAAATCACTAAACAACAAATAATGGTTAAGCAGAGGACCATAAAAAATGAAGTTTCACTGACCGGCGTCGGACTACACACGGGTAAAGAAGTGAAGATGACATTTAAGCCGGCCCCGATCAATAATGGTTACGTTTTTGTCCGCGTCGATCTCGAAGGCCATCCGGTAATTGAAGCCGACGCGAATTATGTCGTTAATACGCAGCGCGGGACCAATCTTGAGAAACGCGGCGTACGGATCCAGACATCAGAACATGTTCTTGCGGCATGTGTCGGATGCGGCATCGACAACATCATCATCGAACTCAACGGTTCCGAACCTCCGATCATGGACGGTTCGTCAAAATTCTTTGTCGAAGCGCTTGAAAAAGCAGGTATTGAAGAACAGGATGCCGAGCGCAACTGCTACGTTGTCAAAGAAGTCATTTCATTTATCGATGAAGCTTCAGGCAGTGAGATTATTTTGATGCCTGCCGATGAATTCCAGGTGACGACAATGGTCGATTTCGGCACGAAAGTACTCGGCACCCAGAACGCAACAATGAAGACCTTATCGGAATTCAAGACCGAGATCGCGAGCTGCCGGACATTCAGTTTCCTTCACGAACTCGAAACATTGCTCGACAACGGCCTGATCAAAGGAGGCGATCTCAATAATGCGATCGTATATGTCGACAAGGAGATTTCCGGAAGTACGATGGAAAACCTCAAAAAAGCTTTTGGAAAAGACAATATTTCGGTCACGCCAAACGGAATCCTCGATAACCTGACGCTGCATTATCCGAACGAAGCCGCACGGCACAAACTTCTTGATGTCATTGGCGACCTGGCGCTGGTCGGAACCTGGATCAAGGGTAAAGTCATCGCCAACAAACCGGGCCATTTCGTCAATACACAATTTGCAAAGAAACTGTCAAAGATCATCAAGATCGAACAGCGGAACCAGATACCGGTTTACGACCTTCACAAAGAACCTTTGATGGATGTCAATAAGATCATGGCCATGCTTCCGCATCGTCCGCCGTTCCTGCTCATCGATAAGATCATCGAAATGAGCGACAGCCATGTGGTCGGACTGAAGAATGTGACGATGAACGAACAGTTTTTTGTCGGACATTTTCCCGGAGCGCCCGTCATGCCCGGAGTGTTGATCGTCGAAGCGATGGCACAAACCGGCGGGATCCTTATCTTGAGTTCGGTTCCCGACCCTGAAAATTATCTTACTTATTTTATGAAGATCGACAACGTCAAGTTCAAGCATAAAGTCTTGCCCGGCGATACGTTGATCTTCAAATGCGATCTACTGTCACCGATCCGCCGCGGAATCTGCCACATGCAGGGCAATGCGTACGCAAACGGGAAACTGGTGGCAGAAGCTGAACTGATGGCGCAGATTGTAAAATCCACCAATATATGAACCAGCCATTAGCATACGTCCATCCGGGTGCAAAGATCGCGAAGAACGTCGTCATCGAACCGTTTACGACAATCCACAATAACGTAGTTATCGGCGACGGAACCTGGATCGGTTCTAACGTCACGATCATGGAAGGCGCAAGGATAGGGAAGAACTGCAATATCTTTCCCGGTGCCGTCATTGCGGCCGTGCCACAGGACCTGAAATTCGGCGGTGAAGATTCGCTTGCGATCATCGGCGACAATACTACGATCCGCGAATGCGTGACGATCAACCGCGGGACGATCGCCTCCGGACAAACAACGATCGGGAAGAACTGCCTGATCATGGCAACGGCGCACATTGCCCACGACTGTCATATCGGCGACAACGCGATCATCGTTAACGGGGTAGCCCTGGCCGGACATGTTACCGTCGGAAATTATGCGATCATCGGCGGACTGGCCGCGATCCATCAGTTCATCCACATTGGCGATCATGCGATGGTTTCGGGCGGATCTTTGGTCCGTAAGGATGTGCCGCCGTATACCAAGGCCGCAAAGGAGCCGCTTTCGTATGTCGGGATCAATTCTGTCGGACTGCGCAGAAGAGGTTTTACAACCGAGAAAATTCGCGAGATCCAGGAAATCTATCGGATCCTTTATCAGAAAAATTACAATACGACCCAGGCACTCGGAATCATCGAAGCAGAAATGGAAGCGACGCCCGAACGTGACGAAATCATTCTGTTTATCCGGAATTCATCACGTGGAGTCATGAAAGGATACACAGGCAATTATTAATTGATAGTTGACAATTGACAATTAGGAGAATTTTCAATTGAATCCTTAAATCTAAAATTCAAAATCTAAAATCTAAAATTTAAAATCTCACCTCTATAAATGGCAACCACATCAGATATCAGAAACGGGCTATGTATCAAATACAACCACGATATTTATAAAATCATCGAATTTCTTCACGTGAAACCGGGAAAAGGACCGGCTTTCGTGCGTACAAAATTGAAAAGCCTTACCAATGGGAAGGTGCTCGACAATACCTTTTCGGCGGGTCACAAGATCGACGAAGTACGTGTTGAAACGCATAAATATCAATTCCTTTATGCAGAAGGCGATCAATATCACTTCATGCACGTCGAATCCTACGAACAGATCTCATTGAACAAGGACATCCTTGATGCGCCGGACCTTTTGAAGGAAGGCGAGAACGTCATGGTGATCATCAATGCTGAAACAGAGGCGCCGCTTTCGGTGGATATGCCGTCATCGGTTGTGCTTGAAGTCACGTATGCAGAGCCGGGCGTCAAAGGCAACACTGCAACAAATGCGACGAAACCCGCTAAAGTTGAAACCGGGGCATCTGTGAACGTGCCGTTATTCATCAATGAGGGCGATAAGATCAAGATCGATACTGCGAGTGGGCAGTATATGGAAAGAGTCAAGTAATGGAACAAATAAACAATTTAGAAATGTAACAATGGAAGCACATTGCTACATTGGTAAATTTCTGAATTGATACATTAATAATGAAGTTTTCAAGAACATATCGGCTCGAAGAAATCGCCGCACTGCTTGATTGCAGGTTTGTAGGCGATGCCCATTTTCCGGTCGACGGGATGAATGAGATTCACGTCGTTGTTCCGGGCGATATCGTTTTTGTGGATCATCCGAAGTATTACGAAAAAGCGCTCCATTCGGCCGCGACGATCATATTGATCAACAAGGAGGTCGATTGTCCGGCAGGCAAGGCGCTTCTCATTTCAGACGATCCGTTTCGGGATTTCAATAAACTGACGAAGCATTTCAGGCCGTTTCAAAGTGCATCGAATTCAGTTGCAGATTCTGCCCAAATCGGTAAGGGTACGATCGTTCAGCCGAATGCATTCATTGGGAATGATGTCGTCATCGGCAAAAATTGCGTCATACATTCGAATGTTGCGATATATGACCACACGGTTATCGGCGACAATGTGATCATTCACGCAGGAACCATTATCGGTGCCGATGCGTTTTATTATAAAAAACGACCCGAAGGATTCGATCAGCTCATTTCCGGTGGCCGCGTAGTTATCGGCAATGATGTCGGAATCGGCGCATTGTGCACGATCGATAAAGGAGTTTCCGGCGATACCACGATCGGAAATGGAACGAAGATCGACAATCAGGTGCACGTCGGGCACGACACTGTGATCGGTAAAAAATGCCTCATTGCAGCGCAGGTGGGAATTGCGGGATGTGTGATCATCGAGGATGAAGTCACGCTTTGGGGTCAGGTCGGCACGACAAGCGGGATCACGATCGGAACAAAAGCCGTCGTACTTGGGCAAACAGGCATTACAAAATCGGTCGAAGGCGGGAAAACCTATTTCGGCACACCAATCGAGGAATCGCGTGAAAAGCTAAAGCAGATGGCAAACATCAAAAGAATACCAGAACTAATCGATAAACTCAAATCATGACGCCAAAGAAGATCGTCGAAAATTTTTATAAATCCGATGTTTTTTTAGATCCTGAACTGACAGGATCGTTCCTTCATCCGGATGTTCTGCTCGACTGGCACAGCAGCAAAGGCTTCCTTCAGATGAACCGCGACCAGATCATTGCGCTTTCAGATGAACTTAGCCGCGCTTACGAGCGTTCGAAGATCCGGATCTCTCATCTGCTGACCGACGGAAACCTTGTTTCGGTGCGTTACTCACACTATGTCAAAACAATAGAGAACCCGCGCGAAGAAATGCTTCTGGCACATTTTATCGCCATTTGGGAAATCAAAGACGATAAGCTTTTCCGCGGATACCAAATGAGCCAGCTTTCCTAGGCATTCAAATGTTTTATCGTTTGTAAAGTCTTACTTTTGCATAAACAAACCAATAATCAATATGAGCGTATTAGTCAATAAAGATTCAAGAATAATTGTACAGGGATTTACAGGCAGCGAAGGAACTTTCCACGCCTCGCAAATGATCGAATACGGGACGAACGTCGTTGGCGGCGTCACTCCCGGAAAAGGCGGAACCGAGCACCTTAACCGACCTGTTTTCAATACAGTTAAGGACGCGGTCGAAAAGGCCGGAGCCGATACATCGATCATTTTCGTTCCGCCGGCTTTTGCAGCCGATGCGATCATGGAAGCCGCGGATGCGGGAATCAAGGTGATCATTGCAATCACGGAAGGAATTCCAGTAGCGGATATGATCCGTGCCTATGAATACATCAAAAAACGCAACTGTACGCTGATCGGGCCAAACTGCCCGGGCGTCATTACGCCTGAGGAAGCGAAGGTCGGAATCATGCCGGGATTTGTTTTCAAAAAAGGGCACGTGGGCATTGTTTCAAAATCAGGAACGCTGACCTATGAAGCGGCCGACCAGGTTGTTAAACAAGGACTGGGAATTACGACCGCCATCGGAATCGGCGGCGACCCGATCATCGGAACGACCACCAAAGAGGCGGTTGAGCTTTTGATGAACGACCCTGAAACGCATTGCATCGTTATGATCGGCGAGATCGGCGGACAATTGGAAGCGGATGCTGCGCGCTGGGTAAAATCCGACGGAAACCGCAAGCCCGTAGTTGGATTCATCGCCGGGGAAACCGCGCCAAAAGGCCGTACGATGGGCCATGCCGGAGCGATTGTTGGCGGACATGACGATACTGCCGAAGCAAAGAAAAGAATCATGCGCGAATGCGGGATCCATGTGGTGGATTCACCTGCAGAGATCGGGATGAAAGTACGCGAAGTAATAGGATAATTTTTATTTCACGAAAAAACAAAGCCTTGCAATTTGCAGGGCTTTTTTTTTATGTCTTTTGCTATATTTACCTTGAAATACAAAGACATACTTCAAAAATTTCTGACATCATCTTATTTATGAAACAACTTTACCTCTTAATACTATTTAGCCTAAGCATTCCCGGCTTTACGCAAACTATCATTTTCACCGATCAGAATTTGCGTGTCGAATTGATCAACGCAGGGCCATTTAACAGTACCGCAAGGAATGCCAATGGTGACTTCATTAACATCGACACCAATAACGACAACCAGATCCAGGTCAGCGAAGCTATGTTGGTTTGGCAACTAAACCTGAACGCGCCGAATATCACTGATATGGGTGGAATTAAATCTTTTGAGAATCTACGCATCCTCAATATGGCGTACAGCGATCTTGTTACGGGTGATTTTGCAGATATGGCAAACCTCGAAGTACTTAATTTGATGAACAGCAACGGAGATACGAATTATCTTAATGTCAGTGGGTGCACTGCTTTGCGTGAATTGATTTGCTACGGATCACAATTGACGGATCTGGATCTGTCAAATCTGCCCGCACTTGAAACCGTGAAATGTTATCAAAACGACCTTTCAAACATCAACCTGTCGGGTTCCACGAATTTAAAATCTCTTTACATTGCCGGAAACCTGCCATTGCAATCCATTGATTTTACCGGATTGGTCAACCTGGAAACATTAGACCTTGGTACGTGCCACATAACCAGTCTTGACGTCAGTGGCTTGACGGGATTAAAGGATTTCAAATGTTATGCTTATGAACTGGAATCCATCAATCTGTCGGGTCTCACGAATCTTGTAACGGCCGACTGTAAATGGAGTGTAGCCTCATCAATTGACCTTTCGGGATGCAGCAGTCTGGAGACTTTTATCTGTACCGAAAGTGATCTCCAAACCGTAAACCTGTCTGGGCTATCGTCCATCAAGAGGATTGATTGTACGAACAGCCTTCTTGAATCGATAGATGTGAGTGGATTAAGTACACTCGAAGAACTCGGGGTATCACAGAATAATTTATCGAGTATCAATCTTTCGGGTGCGACATCGTTAAAGACAATGGATCTCTATGACAACAGCCTTACCGTAGTGTCATTGGCTGGTTTGTCTGAATTGGTCGATCTTATACTTGCGTTTAATCCTGCGATTGATGAAATTGATATTTCCGGCTGTTCAAAACTTGAACTTTTTGTTGCGGACTTTACAGCGATCTCGAGCGTGGACGTCCGCCATTGTCATAATTTGCAACATCTTTCTCTTGGCGACATGCCAAATCTGGTATCGGTTTTTATGAAAAATGGCAGTTCAGAGCAGTTTTCCACATACAACGTTCCCAATTTAGCATATATATGTGCAGATGCTTCTGAAATTCAATATATGACGTTTCTGAATATTCCCGCATCATGTGTCAAAAATTCATATTGCTCATTTACGCCGGGCGGTGTTACTTATAATGCTTCCGGACAGGTTGCGATTGACACTGAGCTTACCGGTTGCGGATCGTCCAGTGCTTTTTTATCCGGGGCATTGTTGAAAATTTCTGATTCGTCGGACGTCTCGTATGTGTATGCGAACGACCTTGGTGCCTACAATTTTCCATTGGGGGCGGGTACATATATGATTTCGCCTTTAACCGACAACGGATATTTTACCATTACACCTTTATCTGCCAGCATTACAATTTCTGAAGCCCAGCCCGGAGCCATTCAAAATTTTTGTATGGCACCGGTAGGAGTGATGCCTGATATCGAAGTGATCCTGCTTCCCCTTGTTCCTGCACGGCCCGGATTCGACGCGGAGTACAAGATCACATATCGCAACAAAGGTAACACGGTTCAAAATGGAACAGTCGTACTGAATTTTATGGATGATCGCATCGATTATGTTACGGCGACTCCGGCACCGATGACCATTTCCGGCTCGCTGCTTACATGGGGTTATACAGCGCTTTTACCATTTGAAACACGCGAGATCCATGTTACCCTAAACATTAATTCGCCAATGGAAGTTCCTGCGGTAAGTATTGGCGATCAGCTGGACTTCGGGGCGTATGTTTATCTTGACGCCACCGATGTTTTCCCGTCCGACAATGAATTCGGGCTCAAGCAACAGGTCGTTGGTTCGTTTGATCCAAATGACAAAACCTGCCTTGAAGGAAATGCAGTTACAATCGATCATGTCGGCGCATTTGTCCACTATCTGATCAGGTTTGAAAATACAGGAACTTTTGCTGCAGAAAATGTTGTTGTGAGTGATGAAATTGATATTTCAAAATTTGACATTGAGTCATTGACTCCATTTTCGGCAAGTCACCCGTATTTTGCAAGGATCACTGAAGGGAATAAAGTTGAATTCATATTTGAAAATATTGATCTTCCATTTGCAGATGCATCAAATGACGGATATATAGCATTCAAGATAAAAACGCTTCCGACACTTGGAATTGGTGACACTTTCTCAAATACTGCGTCGATTTTTTTCGATTACAATTTCCCTGTCGTTACAAATACCGCATCCACGGTTATTCAATTGCTAGGAATAGAGGAATCTGAGTTTTTCAACCTCGTTTCGGTTCATCCAAATCCCGCCGATAATGTTTTGCGCATCATGATGCCCGACGGAATTCAAATAGCCCGCATCACAGTTTTTGACGCAGTGGGAAGAAACGTACTGGTGTCGGATAAGGAGCAAATCGACATTTCGGTTTTAAATTCCGGAACTTATTATATAAAAATCAATACACCATCGGGTGAATGTGTCAAGAGGTTTATTAAGCGATAATCAAGTTCCCTTGCACGGTTATTTTTTATATAATTTAGCCATATCCTTTATCAGTCAAAAATGAAGAAATTTTACTTACTGCTTATTACTTTCGGGTTGTTCTATAGCGTAAATGCGCAAATCATCAACATTCCCAATGCCAATTTTAAAGCTAAATTGCTTGCCGCAAGTCCATCGAATTATATCGCCTTTGGCACGAATTCGCAGTATATCAAGATCGATGCAAACAGCAATGGCCAGATTGAAGTGAGTGAGGCCTTAATGGTACAACGGCTTGATGTCGGCAGTTCGTTTATTAATTCACTTGTCGGAATTGAATATTTCACCAACCTTACTTTTCTCGATTGCAATACCAACACACTTTCTGCGCTAGATGTTTCAGCCTTGGTAAACCTGACTGAACTTGATTGTTCGAGCAATAATATCACATCATTGAATGTCGATTCATTGGTTAATCTGTACGAGCTCGATTGTTCTTATAATAATCTCACAACACTTAATATCAATGGACTTGATAATTTGCACGATGTTGCGGCCGAATGGAATCAAACCATGAATTCCTTTTATATTTCGAATTGCAGCAGCGTCTATTCCGTCAATTTGCTCGGTTGCGCACTTACATCATTTGGAGGGTCGGATTGTCCCGCGCTTCACGACATCGATGTTCGCCAAAACCAGCTAACAACACTTGATCTTACAGGTTTCTCAGCTGTCTGGTACCTCGATTGTGGTAATAATGCCCTCACGACTCTTATTCTCGGCGACAGCGACTACATCAATCTGAGCGCGTTTGGCAATCAACTGTCGTCGATCGAATGGGGCGCGGATCGAATATTTAATCTTAATTGCAGCGATAATTTATTTACAGCTATCGATTGGAGCGGGTTCAAAGGAACATTAAACTGCAGTAACAATAATTTGATAAGCCTCAATGTTAAGAACGGCAGTTTTATTGCGCCCCAATTCACGGGAAATCCAAATCTGACATATATCTGCGCTGATGAGGCAGGCAGCGAAATGGTAAACATACTTTCACAGATCGCCAGCGAAAATCTGGTGAATTGCCACGTCAATACCTATTGCAGCTTTGTTCCGGGCGGCGAGTTCTATACGATGACAGGCAATGCCAGAGTTGATGCAGATTTGAATGGCTGTTCGGCGACCGATCCGGGATTCGCCAACATGAAGTATAAAGTCACTACCGGTTCACAAACAACGTATCATTACGGCGGTTCGGCGGGATCGCATTTCATTCCGCTTCCTGCGCTGAATTACAGTGTTACCCCAATTCTGGAGAATCCTTCGTATTTTATGGTTTCGCCGGCAACTGTTTCACTTCCTTTTCAAACGACTCCGGTTTCCCTTTTGAAGGATTTTTGTCTCGTTCCACAGGGGAATCATCAGGATCTGGAAATTTCAATCATTCCATTGAATGCTGCACGACCGGGATTCGATGCCGATTATAAACTGCTATACCGAAACAAAGGCAATGTGACGATGTCGGGCACCATCACACTTCAATATGAGGAACCCAAGGTTGACTTTGTCAGTTCATCGCCGTTTCCCGCATCACAGGCTTCAGGTTTGCTGACGTTCAATTATTCGGATTTGGCACCAGTGCAAACAGGTGAAATCCTTTTTACGATGAATGTCAATACGCCAATGGAAACGCCTCCTGTAAATAATGGAGATGAATTGAATTTCGGCGTAACCATCGGTCCGACCGCAGGAGACGAGGTACCATTCGACAATTCTTTCGGCTTGAAGCAAACAGTTGTCGGCTCTTTTGATCCGAACGACATCACCTGCCTTGAAGGCGTGACGGTTGGTCCGGAGCTCGTGGGACAATATGTTCATTATCTGATCAGATTCGAAAATACGGGTACATACGCTGCCGAAAATGTAGTTGTGATGTCGCTGATCGACCAAACGAAATTTAATTTGGCGTCCTTGATTCCGATCGATGCCTCACATTCATTCATTACACGGATGACAAACAATAAAGTCGAATTTATTTTCGAAAACATTGATCTTCCGTTCGAAGATGCCACAAACGACGGATATATTCTTTTTAAGATTAAGACCGTACCTACACTTACCATTGGCCAGTCATTCTCAGGCGCGGCATCGATATATTTCGATTTTAATTACCCGATCGTAACAAATACTGCCACAACGACTATCGAATTGCTTAATATTGAGCAGCCGGATTTTTCCAGCTTTATCAAAATTTATCCGAATCCTGCCAATGATCAATTGAACATTTCAATGCCTGCCGGAAATGAAATTCGCGCGATAACGATATTTGACGCTTTAGGAAGAAGCGTACTCGAAGCAAGTCAAGATCAAATCGACATATCTGATTTAAGCCCCGGAACATACTTCTTAAAAATCGATTCGTTTTTCGGCCCGGCAATCAGGCAATTTGTGAAGAAATAAAAATCAACTTCACTTCGGTGGAGTTTTTTTTTACAAATTAATTATTGTAAAACCTGCTGTTCCACATCATATCATTGAAACGGCGGCCACCCATGAAGAATCCATACATCAGTACGGCAAGGACCGACTTGAAAAGGAACAGGAAGATGATAGTCGAGGCCATCGGAACCTTGCGGCTTAAAACCGAATCCGGCGTCATCCATGTCAGCACCAGGCTGATCACAATGCACAAGATGACGAAATTCATCAGGTTCCTGAACGGAAGCACAAGCCATTTCCGCCAGCGGCTCATATCGTTTCCCCATTTGTGGACCAGGTAGTAATAACCGTTTCCAATCGGTGCAAACAAAAGCGGATCGTCATAGTTTTGCAGCGCAAATGCTTTTGAAGGCGCGGCAATCTTAAATCCCGCCAGTTTCGTTTGATGTGCTTTTTCGAGATGCATGATCTTCGAGATCGCCTCTTCGGGAAGCCCGTTTTTATACATGTTCGAATCGAGGAAGCGTAGTCTGTAATCGATGCAGACCTTTTTGATGTGGCTAAGATGAAAGACGTTTTCAGGAATCAGCATATCGATATCAAAATCATTCGAATCAGCGAAATTGCCTGATCGCAACCTTTCAGAAACCTCGTCACGCTTTTTTTGATTGTCGGCCAGAATTTGCCGGACATCCAAAATAATTTTATCGCCGCTTTTCCTGGCTTTGCGAAGTTCATCCCGTAAATCGATTCGTTTGCCGAGCATGATCGTCTGTGTTACGAAAGTATCCTAAAGGTAGCAACGTTTTTTCGAATCATCGGTTGAAAATCTGTTAAAAACTAGGCAGGCCAACCGTGCAAATAATCTATATTTGTAGACCTTTAAACAAATCTAAACCGAATACATAATGAAGTTACTCGAAGGAAAAACAGCCATCATCACAGGCGCAAGCCGCGGAATAGGGAAGGGCATCGCGCAGGTATTCGCGAATCATGGCGCCAACGTCGCATTTACATATAGCTCGTCGGCCGAATCGGCTATGGCACTCGAAACCGAACTGGGGAAATTGGGAATAAAAGCGAAAGGATACCAATCTGATGCAGCCGATTTCAATCAGGCGCAATCGTTTGTTGATGCGGTCCTTGCTGATTTCGGCACGGTCGATATCCTGATCAACAATGCAGGAATCACCAAAGACAACCTTTTAATGCGCATGTCGGAAGAAGACTTTGATAAAGTGATCGATGTGAACCTCAAATCGGTTTTCAACATGACTAAGGCCATCCAGAAGACCATGCTTAAAAATCGTTCCGGATCGATCATCAACATGAGCTCGGTTGTCGGCGTAAAAGGAAATGCCGGCCAGGCAAATTACGCAGCGTCAAAGGCGGGCGTTATCGGATTCACCAAATCGGTCGCACTTGAACTGGGCTCGCGAAATATCCGCTGCAACGCGATAGCGCCGGGGTTCATCGAAACTGAAATGACCGCAAAGCTAAACGAAGATGTGGTTCAGGGATGGAGAGACAGCATTCCGCTCAGACGCGGTGGGACGACGGAAGACGTCGCAAATGCATGCTTATTCCTCGCATCAGACCTGAGTGCGTACGTGACAGGACAGGTGATGAACGTCGATGGCGGCATGCTGACATAATACTCGAGGTTTTCACCCGTTTCAATTTTCTGGAGCCAATCCCGTCATCCGCTGTATCTTCGCGCCACGATCCCGATGGCTATCGGGAGCCGCTGCTACCGGGGCTAACTCCGTAACATTAAATTTTTAAATGACAACAGGCACAGTTCTTCTTTTGTTGCTTTCCGCCGCTTTTGCTGCCGGGTTGTCGTTCTTTCAATATTTTTTTCGAAACAACCGCAGCCGCATCGGAATCTATTTGTCGATCCTGCGGTTTATTTCGATTTTCGGGATTATGCTTCTGCTGATCAATCCAGTCGTCTCCCGCAAATCATTCGAGACCGAAAAAGCCGTTCTTCCTGTAGTGCTCGACAATTCTTCTTCAATCGCGGAACTTAAAGCTTCCGACGCTGCGATTGGCGCTTTCGAAAAACTCATTTCGAACAGGGCGCTTGCAGAAAAATTCGATATTCAGCAATACCAGTTCGACAATGAATTTGCTCCTGCCGAAAATCCCGATTTTAAAGGCCGCCAGTCGAATATTGATGAAGTCGCCCGTAACCTTGGAAGCATCAATAAGAACAAAACCTATCCAACGATCCTGCTTACCGACGGGAATCAAACCGCAGGCAGCGATTTTGTCTACAGTTTCGAGCAATCAAATAAAGTTTATCCCATTGTTCTGGGCGACACGACGACATTCCTCGATCTGCGTGTATCACGGCTGAATGTCAATAAATATGCATTCCACAAGAATAAATTCCCCGCGGAGGTTTTTCTCCAATACTCCGGAAATAAAAGCATAACGGCCAATTTCACGATATCGAAAGGAAATCAGGTAGTAGCCAGGCAGGCGGTGAGTTTTTCCCCGTCGAACAGGTCATCAGTCGTAAATGTTTTGCTTCCTGCGGATTCCCCGGGGCTGCAGATCTACCGCGCATCGGTGACAACTTCGGAATCCGAGAAAAATACATTCAACAACCATCGCAATTTTGCGGTAGAAGTCATCGATCAGAAAACCGGTGTTGCGATCGTATCGGCGATCAATCATCCTGATATCGGCGCATTGAAGCGAAGCATCGAAGGGAATGCGCAGCGTAAAGTTTCTATCGTCAGGCCGGCAGACGTGAAGTCTCTCGACGACTATAACATCCTGATCGTTTATCAGCCCGATTCGTCGTTTAGAAGTTTATATGAGCGAGCTGCTTCGGCAGGAATCAACACGTGGACAATTACCGGTACCGGCACGGATTACAATATGCTTAATCGGGCACAGGATCAGCTAAATTTTAGGATGAGCGGACAAAGCGAGGATTACCTTCCCGTTTTCGAGACGCAATTTAATTTTTTCGCGGCGGAAGACATCGGATTCTCAAATATGCCGCCACTGCAAAATGCATTTGGAACCGTTACGACAAACGCCAATGTCAATGTGCTCCTTGGATCGACAATCAGGAATATCCCGTCAAATCAGCCGATGCTTTGTTTTGTTGAGAATGCAGGCCGGCGGAATGCATTCCTTCTGGGTGAGAACATCTGGAAATGGCGCGTACAGTCACATCTCGACAACAGGAATTTCGAAAAGTTCGATATCTTCATCGACAGGATCATCCAATTCCTTGCATCCGATAATAAACGAAAGTCGTTGGTCGTCACGCATGAAAGTTTCTACAATTCAGGTGATGCGATAGAGATCGGTGCACAATACTTCAATAAGAATTACGAGTTCGACGAACGCGCACGACTGACCGTAAGTGTTGTCAATAAGGAAACGAAACAGTCGAAACGATACGACATGCTCAAAAGCGGCAATTCATTCAAGGTAAACCTCGACGGGCTCGCTGCAGGGAAATACAATTTTTCAGTACGTGAATTGAATTCGAATACGACATACAACGGGTATTTTGAAATTCTTGATTTCGATATTGAAAAGCAATTTGTAAATCCTGATCTCGCGAAACTCAATCAGCTTGCATCACAAACAGGCGGCAAAACATTTATGCCCGATCAGGCTGATGAACTCATTAAAATTCTGCTTGCCGACGAGAATTACAAACCTCTTGAAAAGACGATCACAAGGCGCACACCGGTAATCGACTGGATCTGGCTGCTTGTCATCATTGCAATTTCACTTGCGGCCGAATGGTTCATACGGAAATACAACGGAATGTTGTAAATTGTAGGTATGAAAAAGAAAACTTTGTTACCATCGCTGCTTTCGGCGCTGTTGGCGCTGTCATGTGGAGTATTCGCTCAGAAATCCAAAGAAACCCGTGTGGTCATTGGCAATCCGAACCCGTTTATGATCGTTACCGGAAAAGATAAACTTTGGACGGTTGAAGTCAGGTCAAGCGAAATTTTGTACAGGGATGTCTCCGAAGAACGGACTTTCTCCGTACCGTACGTGAACCCAAAAGACAGTTCAGGCGTAAAAATTTATCGGAGCAGGTTAAAAAAGGATGAGATCGTGCTGAAAATTAGCAATGAAAAATGTTTTGACAGTGTTGCAAACATGGAATACGAATACACCGCACATGTAGCAATCAAACGCCGGAAGATGAAGGAGCCACAGGTTTTTTCAGGGTGTGCGGCATACATCGCCGACAAGAGGCTCAATGCGGTCTGGCAGCTTGAAGTGATGAACGGTTCGCGTGTGATGCCAAATGATTTTGGAAAAGAGCTTCCATATGTCGACCTGCATATTAAAGAACGCATTTTTTCCGGTTTTGGAGGCTGTAACAGGATCAATGGCGAGATCGATCTGAAGGATTTCAATAAATTGACCTTTAAAAATGTCATCTCAACAAAAATGCTGTGCCTGGCAGGCAACCGTGAGAGCGAATTCATGAAATTGCTCCATGGTGCCGATTCGTATCATATCACCGGGAACAGGCTTATTTTGTACAAAGATGGCAAACCGAAACTCGGTTTTAAAAAATTGATCTGATGAAATTTTTCGTCGCATTTGCGATTATGTCGTGCCATATGATTTCTGCGCAGCATTGGATTGACGATCTGGAAGAAGCGCGTCGGATTGCGGCTGCTTCGAACAAAATGGTCTTGCTGTATTTCGCAGTGTCGGAGTCGTGCGAATCGTGCCGTGCGCTTGAGGAAAAGGTTTTCCGGTCAGATGAATTCAAAGATTTCGCTGATACGCGGTTTGTTCTGGCCAGGCCGGAGTTCCGCGCACATGAACCGATAGAGACAAAAGCAGAAAAATTAATGATTGTTGAAAAATACAACAAAGACGGCTTTTTTCCGCTTGTTGTCATACTCGACCGCAATTTGAAAGTTCTGGGCAAAACGGGCGCCTATGACGGTGAACCGCCCGCCGAATATATCCGCAAACTCAAAAACAGCAGCCATGAATGATGCACATCTCCATTTGATCGTCAATCATTTTCCAATCATCGCAACGATAATCGGCACGGGTATCCTCGCTGCCGGTTTTTTGTTTAAGTCGGAAGATGTCCGAAAGACCGCGTTCGTAGTTTTGATCATTTCCGCGTTGAGTGCTTATGCGGCAGTTTATACGGGTGAAAATGCAGAAGACATTGCGAAAAAAGTAAGCGATTCCGATTTGATTCACGATCATGAAGAAATTGCCGAAAAGTTTGCCCTTTTCCTGTATGTCGTTGGCGGGTTTTCACTTGTAGCTTTAGTGCTGACCATACGAAAGAGCCGCTTTACAAACGTCGTATCGATCATCACAATGATCCTTGGAATTGCGGCAGCAGTCATTTCAAGGGAAGTCGGCACGACCGGCGGCGAGATCATCCATTCGGAGATCAGGGATGAACCGTTACCAAAGAAGAACATTCCTGCTGCTGAAGAAGTGGAAATTGATGAAAATGATGAAGAAGGCGATGATGGCGGAAAGGGAAGAGGCCGTAACCGCGGCAGGAGTCGCGACTAACCTTGTTTTTCGAAAAGCTGGACCTGATTCTTCAGGCGATCGATAAGCATATTCATCATCCTCTTGTTGAGGCTTGACGAATTCTGCAGGTATTCCTGATATTCTTCAACGGTAAACATTCCGATGATCATTCCTTTAAGCGAATTCCGGAATTTGATGTCCTTCTGAATGTTATTCTCAATAAAATGAAGTTTCTTCTCTACACCATAAGTGTAAAAGTCGTCTTTATGCTTCGATATGAAATTCCTGAACACATCGATGAACAAGTCGTTTTGAAGCTGCAGTATCGGCCGTAAGACGCGGTTTTGAAAGTTCTCCTCTGCGGTAAATCGTTCGCCTGTTTCACCAATCGATTCGCCACGCAGCCGGTGCAATAATTCGTTTCTGTTTTCCATTGGATAAAAAAACCGCCCCGGAAATGGGACGGTTTGAGTTTTATTATTTGTGAATCAATTATTTGATGGTAAAAATCGCCCTTCTTACAAGTCTTCTTGCATCAGGTGATTCTTTGTCGACCGATGTATCTTCGCCTGCAGGAACGATGTTCAGCCTTGAAGCGTTGATTCCGGCTTTGATCAGGATGTTGCGGACATTGTTCGCACGCTTTTCAGACAAGGCCTGGTTGACCGCCGTTGGGCCGATCTCATCAGCATAACCTGTGATGTCGGCAGATGCGTCCGGGTTGTTTTTCAGGTAAGTCAGGACAAAAGAGATGTTCTGCGTCGATGCAGGAGTAGGGCTTGAGCTGTTGAAATCAAAGAACACTGAAACGTAACCTTCGTTGATCAAACGTTTGACAACTTCATTGTTGTTGTTTTTCTCAGCTGCAGTTGTGATGCGTTCATCCATGTATTTCTCAAGCTCGTCGGCAACACCATTCTTGTTAAGGTCGATCATACGGCCTTTGGTATCAACCGCAACGCCTGCAAGAGAGTTGTTTTCAACGTCAAGATAATCCGGAACGCCGTCTTTATCCGTGTCGTTCATCATCGTTTCAAGTTCTCCTACGCGCTCATCAAGTGCTTTAAGCTCTTCGGATTTGGCATCGGGAATGACTGCCCAGTCTCCGTGGATACTTTGTCTTCCAAATGAATATGACAAGCCAATTGCAGTTGTGTATAGACTGCCTGCAAGGTTGTTACTTGGATCGGAATACGAACCATCCCAGTTAAAATGCTGGCGGACGTTTCCGTTATATGTTAGATCCATGTATAAACCGAGGCGTTTCGTCAGTCGAAGTTGCGGCATTACACCGACCATCACTCCAACATTATATTCT
>CBDUBP010000014.1:0-17169 GCA_965365415.1 uncultured bacterium
AGATATCAGCGATCTGTGTGGCGCTGAGGCAATTTGATGAGGCGATCTGCTTGGCTGTTTTGAGCCTTGTGTCGTCGAATCCCTGGTTTTTAATCGATTGCAGCGCGCTGCTGAAATTGTTTGGCGTCATGCAACGTGCGCGGATGCAGCCTTCGGATTCCTCATAGATTTCAGTCGTTCCCGATGTTGTGGTCGTGCTGACGGTTTGCGTAACGGTTCCCATCGTTCCGTCGTTGACGTGGATGTTGACACCCACGCCGTTCACGTTTACGCCGGCATTGATCCCGCCTGCATTTGTTGTGGTTGTGGTAGTTTGCGTAACCGAATTTACAGGATGAGGCTGCCCATATCGGATGACCTGGACATTCTTTGGTGCGACATATCCCTGGACGACCGGTGTCATCGAGAAGAAATTCAATTTCATTTTTTTCGAATTGTTCTTGTCGCGCTTAATTTTGTAGGTCACATCCATGAAAATGCCATCGATGTCGGCGATCTGAAGCGCATTTTTAGATATTTCCTGTTTCGCCTGGTCCTCAAAGACGATCTTGGCATTGTAATATGGCTGAACGAGATCTTCTACGCGAAGGTTTGCCTGAGGTTCATCGTTGATCTTCTCACCGTTAAGGATCAGGGTAAATTTGTCGCCGTCTTCAGAGAAGATTGTCAGATGGCCAAAGGGCTGCATTTGGGCGAAAGTGAACGCGTTAATCAGTAGGAAAAACGCAAGTAGGGATGGTTTTAATTTCATAATTTGCTGGTAAAACTTCGGCCAAATTATAAAATTTTCTGATGCAGCAAATTACTTGCGCGAAAAACATGATTTCCGGTCAAGTATCAGACAGCTTGCTGCGAAGTGTTTTGCGGTCAATCTGCAGGATTTCGGCAGCCTTGGATTTGTTGTTGCCCACAGATTCAAGTACTGAAAGTATATACTCTTTTTCGACCTCTTTTAGTGATTTGAAGCCGCCTTTGGGTCCGTCGATAATGTATTTAAGGCTGACCGGCAGATCGGCTACCGTGATCTCGCCATTGCTCATGATGATCAGTCGCTGGACGACATTTTCGAGTTCGCGGATATTGCCGGGCCACGAGTGCCTTTTTATGATTTCGATGGCTTCAGGCGAAACCGTTGGAATCGACGAATTGTATTCCAGGGCGTATTTCTTTAACAGAATTTCAAAAATCGGCAGAATATCTTCCTTTCTTTCACGCAGCGGCAGCGTGTCGATACCGACGACGTTTAACCGGAAGTACAGATCCTCGCGAAAAGTTCCTTGTTCGACCATCGTCTTTAGATCGGCATTGGTCGCTGCGATCACGCGGACTTCAATTTTTTGCTTTTGCCGCGATCCGATCATGCTGACTTCTTTTTCCTGGAGCACTCGCAAAAGACTGGTTTGCACGCTTTGCGGCGCATCTCCGATCTCATCGAGGAAAATCGTTCCGCCATCGGCCGCCTGGAAAAGGCCTTCGCGCGATTCATTCGCTCCTGTAAATGAACCTTTGACAAATCCGAACAATTCCGCTTCGAGCAAATTTTCGGGAATTGCCGCGCAGTTGACTGCGATAAACGGTTTTGAGGCAAACTTCCCATTGTAATGGATCGCACGCGCGACGAGTTCTTTGCCGGTTCCACTTTCGCCCTGGATCAGGATTGTCGCCCGATTATCCTTGACGCGTTCGATGACTTCAATCATCGATCGGAATTGTGCTGACTGGCCGACCATTCCACCGTAACTGAAGATCTCAATGTGAGGTTTTTCCGGTGTCGAGATCGAACTTGCAGGCAGCGCATTGTGGATTGCGGTCTTAAGTTCGTCGGTTGTAAAGGGTTTGATGAGGTAATCGAGTGCGCCGGACTTTACGGTATCGACGGCAGAATCGACCGACGGAAAACCTGTGATGACAAGTTTCGGGATATCGGGATGATGTTCGCGCATGTATTTGACGAGTTCGATTCCATTTGCACCCGGCATTTGCAGATCGGTTACGACGAGCCCGATGGGTGTCGACGCCAGAATTTCCAAGGCTTCGGCAACCGAAGAGGCGCGATACGTGTGGAAATTCCACGTTTTCAGGTTGCGCTGGATCAGCTCGAGCATGTCGTAATCATCGTCGACGACCAGTATATTTTCTTTTTTAAGATTCATTGTTTCAAAGGTAAATCGATCCGGAAAATCGTTCCCGACGGAAAATTAGGATACGTTGCTATATTTCCTTTGTGGCTTTTGATGATTCCGTGCACGACACTTAATCCGAGTCCGGAGCCTTCACCTAAGGTTTTGGTCGTGAAGAACGGTTCGAAGATCTTTTCACGGTCGGCATCGCGAATGCCCGCGCCCTGGTCTGTAATTTCGATGGTCAGCATGTCATTTGTGTTTTTTACATCGACATTAATTTCAGAATCAGGCGGCGAAACGTATATCGCATTGACCAATATATTAAACATGACCTGTGTCAGCTGGATGCTGTCGAGCTGCGCTTCGAGTTCGGGATTTGAGACATTAAAATTGTAAGTTATACCTGCTTTCCGGAAATTCGGTTCGAGGAATTTGAGCGCGTCGCGAATTACGGGGACGACTTTTATCAACGCCATATGCTGCGGCATTTCGCACGCAAAGAACATCAGCTTTTTGACGATTTCGCGGGAGTATATCGCGGCGTTGATGACTTTCTTGCTGTCGTCGCGGGTTTGTTTATCGGATGTCCGTTCGTGGATGAGTTCTGCAAAGCCAAGGATATTTCCAAGTGGCGTATTGAGTTCATGCGCGATTCCGGCGGTGATTTCCCCAAGGAGTGTCAGCCTGTCGGTATGTTCGAGGCTTCGCTGAAGCTGTGCGATCTTTTTGTCGGCCAGCAATTTCTGATAGTATGTCGCAAGGTCAAGCGCTACTTTTTCAAGAAGTTTTTGCTCGTCTTCGAGGAAGTCGGATTTCGAGAATTTTGATTCGTCATAATGCACCGTGATAAATCCGTAGATATTACCGTCGATCGATATTTCCTGGCTTTGCGAAACTGTTTTGTATGGAAGAATGTTTGAGAGGACATGGTTGCCGTCGAGTTCGAGCTCGACGATCGAATCTTCAGAAAAACGCCAGGCATCTTTTAGGATCGATACGACTTGCCCCAGAATATCGGTCAGTTCGCCGCCGCCAAGCAACGCCGAAGAGATCCGGTAAAGGCTCGAAAGTTCCTTGATCCGTTCGTAAAGTTTTTCTTCGGGCGTGAAAATCGACATGGCAGTTTGAAATTTCATTCGGCTTGTATAAAGGTAATGGATTTGGAGGCAGAAACGAAAAAGCCCCGTTTCCGGGGTCTTTCGAATTAATAATCATACCGGGTCTTAAGATACAGGTAGAGATTTTTCTTGAAATCCTTGTATCTGATAAAGTGGTCTTCGATTTCAAGTTTAAAGTATTCGTAATCTTTCATAAAGAAAGTTTCGCACGGGATATTGTCGCATTCGCCAAAGTTCTGAAGCCGTGCGGTGAATTCAAGATATCTTTTCTGGAATGCTTCATTGTAATATTGCACATCGCGCAGGCCATTAAACAGGTTCTGGTAATCCGATGCACTCCAGACCGAAAACTCCTTATGATGGGACTTTACAAGATTCCTGTAGAAGATGATCTCAAGATTTATGATCTCGATCTCACGTTTCCACCGATCCAAATCGGCCATTAGCGCTTTTTTCTGATACTCCTCGACACTGTTTGTCTCTGCTTGGTTTGTCATGATATCGCCTCCTCTTTAGTGATTGAACTGTTTTGTGTGACCCTGACGATCAGGATTTCCTGCTCTCCTGACGGAAATTGCCATTTTACAACGTCTCCCTCAGCGTAGCCGTATAGCGCAAGACCCATGGGTGCGAGGATCGACAGCCGGTTTTCGACTATGTTGCTCCTGCCTGGCGTGACGATCTCGAACGTGTGGAGTTTGTTGTCGGGGTCGACGATCGCAACTTTTGACTGCAATCGTACGACATCCGAAGGCATTTCTTTGTTTGGGACAAGCCGGGCGGTTTTTAATTCTTCGGGCAGCCGTTCGAGCGACCGCCGATAGGTTGTGTCAACACGATGTGGCACCTGATGAATGATTTGCTGAAGCGTCTTATGCTCCGTTTTCGATACTATTAAGCTTCCGTATTTCATAATGTATTATTTAAGGGAAAATCCCACGTTTCTTATATGTCATTTCGATCCGCGATATCGCCAGTATAAAGGCGGCGGTCCTGAAGTCTTTTTTGCCTTCGTCGGAGATTGCGTCGACTTTCAGATAGACTTCGGTAAATTTTTTCCTGATCTTTTCGAGGACTTCATCAAGCGACCAGACTTCCCCGGATTTATTCTGCAGCCACTCGAAATAGCTTCCAATTACACCTCCTGAGTTACATAGAATATCCGGAATGATATGGACGTCACGCTTCAGAAGAATCTTTTCTGCTTCGCTGTCGGTCGGTCCGTTTGCACCTTCGGCAATGACTGCCGCTTTGATCGAATATGCGTTGTCTTTGGTGATCTGGTTTCCAAGCGCTGCGGGAATCAGGATATCACAATCGATCCCGAAAAAATCTCCCGGCCTGATCGGATCTGCAGCGGGGAATCCATAGATGGAACCATCCTGAAATCTTGAATGTTCGCTTAGTTTCTGTACAGAGATCCCATTTGGATTTACAAGTGAAGCGTTGGCATCCTGGACACCGATCATTATCGCGCCGCTGTCGGTCAGGAATTTCGCAGCCCAATATCCGACGTTTCCAAATCCCTGGATGATGAACGTCTTACCGAGAAGTTCTTCGTTTCGTTTTTCGTAATACAGTTTCAGCGAAAGAAAAACCCCGTAACCTGTTGCGCGGTCACGACCGTCGAGTCCGCCGAAAGCGACCGGTTTTCCCGTTACGACGTGCTGGTTTGCAGATCTTTCCGCAGGGCGTTTGGTCGACATGTACGTGTCGGCGATCCAGGCCATCGTCTGTTCGTTGGTATTGACATCCGGAGCTGGAATGTCGTGGTCGGGACCGATGGTGTCGCCAAGTGCGTAGGTGAATCGGCGGGTGATCCGCTCCAATTCATTTTTTGAATATTTTGATGGATCGATCTTGATTCCGCCTTTTGCACCTCCATATGGCAAGCCTGCAAGCGCCGTTTTATATGTCATCCACATGGCGAGTGCACGGGTTTCATCCGCATCTACTGCCGGGTGATAACGCAGGCCGCCTTTGTATGGGCCGAGCGCGTTGTTATGCTGGATTCGATATCCTTCAAAGATTTCGACGTCGCCATTGTCCATTCGGACGGGAAAGCGTACGGTGATTTCATTGTTTGTAATTGATAGGATTTTCCGGATGTCCGGATCGAGTTTCATTTTATCGGCAGTCTCGTTGAACTGCTTCATGACGATATCCATCATGTTCTTTTTCCGGATATCTTGTTTTGCAACAGTTTTTTGACTGTCTTCCATTATTTGCATGATTTCACACTTTTAATTTGCGGCCCGTTGGCAAAGGCGGTGCCAGCAAACTTTTCGAAGAGCTATTTTCCTGTGAATCAGCGTATTGTAAATGTGATGAAATTTATCTTGCGATATTGCGGTAGGGAAATTTTTCCCGCCATGGGGAAATTTTACGCAGTTATTGCTGTAGATACAAGTAGTGATTGTAATAATCGATGATCGCTTTGCCTTTCAGCAGTACATCTGCACCGATGATGCCATTGACCGGTTTGGCTTTGTGCTGCGTCAAAGCAGAGTTCACATGAGAAAGATCAAAAACGACAATATTAAAGTCGTCATTCTTCCATCGGCCGATCTTTAGTGAATTCTTCATCGCGATCTGCGTCAGCATGCCGGTTCCGCCTGCTCCTGCAGCCAAAGTTTCGGAATGCGTGGCCGTTAAACCGAACAATGGAACGCACTCGAGTCCGACGCAGGTGCTTGAGGCTCCGGTATCCAAAATAAACTTCCCTTTAACCCCATTGATTGACGCGTCGATCAACAGGTGGTTGGTCTTCGTCAGTTTAAAACGGATCTTTTTGTAGTTTGCTTTTGTGAGGACTTTATCAAGGAATTGCATTTTTCAAAAGTAAGATAAAAGTCGAAAGAGACATGGCAAAAGTCAAAGGTCGAAAGTCATAAAGTCTCCACTCTTGATTCTTTCGTCTTGACTCTATCTTCTATCTTTGCCGCATGACCATTACCGATACCCACACACATCTCTACAGCGAGGAATTTGCGGCAGACCGCGATTTGATGATCCGGCGCGCGATCAATGCCGGTGTCACAAGATTTTTTATCCCGGCAATCGATTCAAATTACACACAGGCCATGCTGGAACTGGAGCAGCAATATCCTGAAAATATGTTTCTGATGGCGGGGCTGCATCCGGTTTACGTCAAAGAGAATTTCGAAGATGAACTGCGTCATGTGGAAAAGGAATTGAAATCCAGGAAATATTATGCCGTCGGCGAGATTGGGATCGATATGTATTGGGATAAATCGACGTTGCCGCTCCAGCAGCAGGCATTTCGACATCAGATCAGGTTGGCGAAAGAGCATAAGCTGCCGATCAACATTCATTGCCGTGATGCATTTGATGAAATTTTTGAGATCCTGGAGCAGGAAAAAGGATCTGACCTTAAAGGCATCTTTCATTGCTTTACAGGTAATCATGATCAAGCCTTGCAGGCAATCGATTGTGGAATGAAACTCGGCATAGGTGGCGTCGTCACATTTAAAAATGGAAAGATCGATCAGTTTCTGGATCATATCGATATTTCGAATATCGTAACCGAGACCGACAGCCCGTATCTTTCACCTGTTCCTTATCGCGGAAAGCGGAACGAAAGCGCATATATTGTCAATGTAATAACGAAACTCGCAGAGATTTATCGTTTATCTGTCGATGAGGTTGCCGAAATCACCACCGCCAATTCGCGCGCGGTCTATGGTATTTAACAGCGAATTTGGTAAAGTGTTAAAAAAAAATTCGTTCATTTGTCAGTTGAAAAACCGAACCAGACATGTCGCAGTTTGATGCCATCAGGCCGTTTCACGATGCGGAAGTAAATGAAGCCATCCGCTCTTCGTTGAACCATCCGATGATGAAGGCGCTGATGAATTTTACATTTCCTGATGTCGATGACGAAATTTGGAAAGAACAGCTGCGAAAAACGCATTCGATCCGGGATTTCCAGGTCAACTTCATTTATCAGGCGCTGCTTCGCGTACTGGAAAGAAGTTCGGAAGGCCTTTCGACCTCCGGCTTTGAAAAACTGGACAAAAACACCTCATATCTTTTTATTTCAAACCACCGCGATATCATCCTTGACACATCGCTGCTTAATGCCGCATTGTACGAACACGGAATGGTGATGACCGCATCGGCGATCGGCGACAATCTCGTTAAGAAAGCTTTCCTTCTTACGCTGTCGCGTCTAAATCGCAATTTTCTGGTGCAGCGTGGACTCTCACCCCGCGAACTGCTGCAGAGTTCAAAGCTGATGTCGGAATACATTGGTTCATTATTGCTTCGGGAGAACCGCTCGGTCTGGATCGCACAGCGCGAAGGCCGCACGAAAGACGGAAACGACATGACTCAGCAAGGAGTTTTGAAGATGCTTGGCATGGGAAGTGACGAAGACAACCTGATGGATTATTTTAAGAAAATCCGCATTGTACCGGTTTCGATCTCATACGAGTACGATCCGACGGACGCCCTGAAAATGCCGCAACTGATGGCGCAGGCGAACCAGGAAATATATATCAAGGAGAAAAATGAGGATTTCATTACGCTGATGAGTGGCATCATCGGACAGAAAAAAAGAATTCACATCCATGTTTGCGATATTCTTGACGATGAGATCGACGCGATTAAGGCCAACTACGACAATTCGAACAAACAGATCCAGGCGCTCGCCCAAGTCATCGACGACGCCATTTTGAGCACATACAAGCTTTGGCCGACGAATTTCATTGCATACGACATGCTTTTCCAGACAGACCGTTACGCAGATCATTACACCCAAAATGAAAAGCAGCTTTTTGAGCGCAGGCTTGAAATGAGAATTGATGAAAGCAATCCCGTGGAAGTGCAGAACTTCCTTGCTATGTATGCAAACCCTGTGGTCAATCAGCTAAAATATGCCGATGCCGTTTAAGCCAAAAATCCTGCTCATCTATACCGGTGGAACCATCGGCATGATGAAGGATTTTGAAAGCGGCGCGCTTAAAGCGTTTGATTTCGGTCGGCTTCTTGAGCGTATTCCCGAATTGCAGCAGCTCGATTGCGATATCGAAACCTTGTCGTTTGAAAACCCGATCGACTCGTCGAATATGAGTCTGCATCATTGGGTTGCAATGGCAGAAACAATTGAAGCAAATTACGATTCATTTGACGGATTTGTTGTTCTTCATGGTTCGGATACGATGTCTTATTCTGCGTCGGCGCTAAGTTTTATGCTTGAAAATTTGTCGAAGCCCGTCATCTTTACAGGTTCACAGCTTCCGATCGGTGATTTGCGTACCGATGCGAAGGAAAATCTGATCACAGCCATTCAGGTCGCATCTTTACATAAATCGGGAAAAGCACTGATTCGTGAAGTCTGCCTTTATTTCGAATATAAACTGTATCGCGGCAATCGCACAACGAAAATCAACGCAGAACATTTCAACGCCTTTGCTTCGCCGAATTATCCGGCGCTGGCCGAATCGGGTGTTCATCTAAAAGTTGCCGACGAACTTTTGCATCAGCCGAATGAAGAGAAGTTAAAAGTACACAAGCTGCTAAACGACAATGTTGTCATCCTGAAGCTTTTTCCCGGAATAAGCAAAGTGGTATTGGAATCTATCCTTGCGATTTATGGACTGCGAGGCTTGATCCTTGAGACGTATGGTTCAGGCAATGCGCCCACTGATGATTGGTTCATCGGTGCACTGAAATCGGCTATCGACAATGGCATCCATATTTTGAATGTCACGCAATGTTCAGGTGGAAGCGTCAATATGGGCCAATATGAAACGAGTACGCAGCTCAGGAACATCGGCGTGATTTCGGGTAAGGATATTACGACCGAAGCGGCGGTGACAAAGATGATGTTCCTTTTATCGATACCTGATATTGATGTTGCTGAGATGCTTCAGGTTTCACTTCGCGGGGAAATGTCTTAAAGTTTCGCAATTATTTCTGCAAGAGATTTTTTTTTGTGTTCTTTGCACGCAAATTAGAGAGGTGGCCGAGTGGTCGAAGGCGCACGCCTGGAAAGTGTGTATACTCCAAAAGGGTATCGAGGGTTCGAATCCCTTCCTCTCTGCATCAGAAAAACGTCCTTAAGGGCGTTTTTTTATGTGTGAACGTTTTTTTTGCGACCTAAAAAAACGCTGTAAACATTTTGTATACAGCGTTTTGATTTTTATACCATTACATATTGCCGCGATGGCCGTGATTTTCTTTCCCGCATCACGATGGATCGCATCAATAGTGTCGAATATGCGGCACACTCCGGCCCAAGCGCTTTAATGTTGACAATTTTACCACATGACAAAAGGTAATTTGCAATTTGGGAAAAACCATAGCTTATCGTATCGGTTTCAAAACGCTGAATTACGGTTTTGCTGTCGTCCACAATTTTGGCAGTCCACACGCTTTGGTGCAATTGTTCGGTCATTAATCGTAATTTATGATGCTTGCCCATAACGTCGATTTCCACCTCCAAAATTTCCATCACTCTTCATTTAATATGTGGCAAAGTAAATGAAAAATGCCGACGAGAGACAAATATAATCGATGAAACGCAATAAAATTATTATTTTGTAAATATATTCTTTGTTTTCTGTTTGATGGTTTAATGTGGATGCGAGACAATAGTTATTCGATGGCCGTTGCTGATGAATTCCGAATTTTAAGTTTATGCCAACATCATCATTAACGTATGTTGCCGACCTTTGGCAGAGCAACTTTTTAATACAATGATACATCGATATGAAGTATATGGAATGACCTGTTCGGGATGCGAAGCAAAAGTCAAATATCTGCTTGAATCCGTCGACGGCGTGGAATCGGCTGAAATTTCCAAAGACACGTCGACTGCCACAATAAAGATGTCGAGACATATTTCCGCAAGCGCACTTCAGGCCGCATTAGGAGGCAAAGAAAGCAGGTATCAGATCTTCGAGCCCGGAACCAAGCCGTTTCATGGCGATAATCAGTCACAACAAGAACGTCATATCCATCATCCCGGGGCGCAATATTACTGCCCGATGCATTGTGAAGGAGACAAAATATATGATAAGCCCGGAAGCTGCCCGGTCTGCGGAATGAATCTCGAGAAAGTCCCGCAACTGTCAAGATCTTCAGCCTATACTTGCCCGATGCATCCTGAAGTTGTCAGCGACACGCCCGGCACGTGCCCGATTTGTGGAATGGATCTCGTGCCTTCTGCCGCACCAGATGATGATGACGGGCACTATCGGCAGTTGCTTAAGAAATTTTACATCGCTGCGGGATTTACAATTCCGATTCTTTTTATTGCGATGACTGAAATGTTCTCCCGCGGCTTGTTGATGAATTTGTTAAATCAAACCACCTCGAATTGGATTCAATTAGGATTATCAATTCCTGTAATTTATGTGACGTGGATGTTCTTCGGGCGTGCATGGAATTCAGTCAGGACGCGAAATCTTAATATGTTCACACTGATCGGACTCGGTACCGGCGTGGCCTTTCTCTACAGTATGATCGCCTTGCTTGTTCCTGACATGTTTCCTGCGGACTTCCGTCATAACGGCGCGACCTACGTATATTTCGAAGCAGTTGCCGTGATCCTTACATTAGTTTTGCTTGGACAATTGCTTGAAGCTCGCGCGCACAGCAGGACAAATTCGGCAATTAAAGCACTTCTCAATCTTGTTCCCGCGACAGCGAATCAAATCATCGATGGAATGGAAAAGCAGGTTCCGGTAGAGCACATACATGTTGGTGATATCTTGCGTGTCAAACCGGGTGAAAAAATTCCGGTTGATGGAATTATCATCGAAGGCGAGGGCAGCATCGACGAGTCAATGATCACAGGCGAGCCAATCCCGTCGGATAAAAAAACCGGCGATCGCATTACTGCAGGCACTATCAACAGTACGACATCATTTTTAATGAAGGCTGAGAAAGTTGGTTCCGAAACATTGCTGGCGCATATCATTAAAATGGTGAATGATGCGAGCCGCTCGAGGGCGCCAATCCAGAGCCTGGTTGATAAAGTGGCCGCGATCTTTGTTCCCGTGGTTGTGATTATATCGATCCTCACTTTCATCGCGTGGATCGTGTTTGGAAGTGAACACAGGTATGTTTATGCATTTACGAATGCGATCGCAGTATTGATCATTGCGTGTCCGTGCGCACTCGGGCTTGCAACACCTATGTCGATCATGGTTGGCGTAGGTCGCGGTGCCCAGGCCGGAATCTTGATTAAAAACGCCGAAGCACTTGAAAGCTTGAGAAAGGTCGACACGCTAATTGTGGACAAGACAGGCACACTTACCGAGGGCAAGCCGTCGATGGAAGAACTGCAGCCTGCAGAAGGTGTCGATCCCACTGAATTACTAATGCTGATTTCATCATTAAATTCATCGAGTGAACATCCGCTCGCCAAAGCGGTCGTGCGTTACGCTGTCGAAAATAAGGTTACGCTCAAGCCGGTCGGAAATTTCATTTCGGTCACGGGAAAAGGTGTCAAAGGCGTTGTAAACGATAAAGAAATCCTGCTGGGAAACATCAAATTACTTGAAATCGAACATATTTCGGTACCCGCATATTTAGCGGAAAAGGCGGCGATCAGACAGCAACAGGGCAAAACCGTCTCGTTCGTTGTCGTTGATAAAGTCGCCGCGGGTTTCATTACCATATCAGATCGCATAAAATCGGAAAGCAAAGATGTGGTTGAACGTTTGCGGCGTGATGGAATAGCGGTTGTCATGCTCACAGGCGATAATCCTCAGACTGCGGCGGCTGTTGCATCCGAACTTAATCTAAGCGGATTCGATGCTGAGATGCTGCCCGAAGACAAACTGAACAAGGTCAAGGAACTTCAGGAAAAAGGAAAGATCGTCGCAATGGCAGGTGATGGCATCAACGACGCGCCGGCACTTGCTGCGGCGAATGTTGGAATTGCTATGGGAACCGGGACTGATGTCGCCATTGAAAGCGCAGAAATTACTTTGGTCCGCGGAGATCTTTCGGGAATTGGAAAGGCATTTATGCTTAGCCGGAAAGTCTTGCAAAACATCAAGCAGAATCTTTTTTTCGCGTTCGTCTACAACATTCTCGGAATCCCGATCGCCGCTGGAGTTCTTTATCCTTTTACGGGCACTTTGCTGTCGCCCATGATTGCAGGTGCGGCAATGAGCATCAGTTCGGTATCGGTGATCGTGAATTCATTGCGGTTAAAGAATGTTGACCTGAGGATTCGCTGATTGCAGTTTCGAATCAACAAATCCTCAAATCCTCAAATCAACTTCATTAAGCCGCCATTGCCAATTCCGCAACCGGTTCAACAAAGAATTCTTTATAAATGGATGCGATCATTCGCAGGGCGATCCGTTGTTCGGATACAGGGTTTTCAGTACAGCTCATCAATAATGACGTGAATTGACGACGGATGATTTCTTCGATTTTCCAATTCTCATCCGCGTGTGTGTCGAGGATTTCCGTAATTTTTCCGGCAATTTCAAGTCGATGTGACAGCCGTTCCGAAATCAGTAAGTTGAGTACCAGGGTAGTAAGGTTGTTTGTCAGCATGGTTTGATTTTTTGATAAAAGTAGGCCCGAAACCGTTGGCGGACTTTACATTTAAAGATTCCGTTTTTACATCATTTCGGCAAAAAAAATGCTCCGCTTAATGGGAGCATTTCGGCTAGTTGGTATGTTGATGTTTCTCCTTATCGGTTCCGTCGTCAAATGCTTTATCGCTGATCTCCATTTGTTTGCGTACCTGCTCGGCCGACATCTGGTCGGTCATGAAATTACCCATCGCTGTCTGCATTTTATTTTTGAATCCTGAAATGATCTTACTTTCACCGTCCTGAAGCGCTTTGTATCCGTCGTGTGCCACATCGGCAGGGTCGGCGAGATCTTCCTCCATTACTGCAACGGTATTCATCATTCCTGCTTTATTGAAGAAATCTGTATCGGTCGGCCCGGGTAGTAATGCGGTCATCGTCACTTTGCTGTCTTTTAACTCATTGATCAATCCTTGGGTGAAATGATAAACAAATGCCTTCGTGGCAGCATATACGGCAAGGAACGGATGCGGCGCTTTACTCGCCACTGATGCCAATTGCAGGACTTTACCCGAATCGCGGGCCACCATTTCCTTGAGGTATAATTTTGTCAGGATCACGAGCGAGATGACATTCAATTCGATGATCGCAAGTTCGTCATTGAGATCGGTACCGGTAAATGCGCCCCAAACTCCCTGACCTGCGTTGTTGACAAGCACATCCACCTGTAATCCCTCGTTTTTGACCTGGTCGTAAACGCGATAGGCCGATTCGCGCTGCATGAGATCGGCAATGATCGTGTACGCTTTGATGTTGTAAGCTGCGGTGAGTTCACGGGCAACACGTTCAAGATCCTCCTGAGAACGTGCTACAAGGATGATATTGTAGCCATCTTTCGCGAAGCATTTTGCGAGCTCATATCCGATTCCTTCAGATGCGCCGGTGATCAGCGCTGTCTGTCCTTGATGATTTGTGTTTTCCATAGCGATGCTTTTTATAGTTCGCGATAAATTTACGGTGCGGGCACGGCTGCCGACTTATATTGATGCCACGAATGCTTACACGATTTGCGGCCTGCCCGCTTGATTTTTATTCGTTTTTCGTAACTTCGGGGCAGATATTTTCCTATGCGTCGAATCGTTGCAGCACTGCTTTTTCTGATGGCTTTTTCGGCCAGTTCCCAAAACCATTCGATTCCGGATTTCGAAGCGCTCGATTCGTTGTATCGCGAAGATCAATTTTATTTTTCCTTTACTTACAATGTGTGGCAACGCAGGCCTGATGGTGTGCGGCAGAACAAATTTTCGTCGGGGCTGTCGGCCGGTTTCCTGCGCGACATGCCCATCAATAAAACGCGCACGTGGGCCATCGCAGCCGGTCTGGGATATGCGATCAATAATTTCAACCACAACATTGTCATCTCACGATCGGAAGATGTGGCCGAATACGACCTTTTGCTCCCGGATCAGCAGTTCGACAAGAATAAGATCATCCTGCATTATGTCGAACTTCCGGTTGAGGTTCGTTGGCGTACTTCAACTCCGCAAAGCCATAAATTTTGGCGCGTATACACCGGATTGAAATTGAGTTATCTGATATATGATAAGTATAAGTTTGAGGATATCGACGGAAGGTATACGATCACACGGAATGATGATCTAAATCGCCTTCTGTATGGCGCTTATCTATCGACCGGATACAACACATGGAATTTCCACATTTATTACGCGCTCAACCCGTTGTTCAAAGACGCAAAACTTTCGAACGGGCATGATCTCAAAATGCAGACGCTGAATGTTGGCCTGATGTTTTACATCCTATAGCCATAACGGGAAGAGACAGACCTGGGGCAGCATTCCAATCAAAAAACCAACTATTAATTCGCGGTTGTCGTGTGCTTTCATCTGTAGGCGCGAAGAGGCGACGAATCCGGTCATCACGAACAGGAATGCGACAGTATGGATCACGTTCACGGCATTGTGGAAACTCAGTCCGATGATAAAAAAGACGAGGCCTCCCATTCCTGCCATGTGCAAACTCGATTTAACCCGAAGCAGCAGCGACAGAAGCGAACCGATCGTGCTGATAAAAACTGCAACGAAGAAAAAATACAATTCAGGCATGTATTCTAGCGAAAGGCTTTCACGCAGCAAAAGGAAAAATAACAACGCCTGCGCGACCAGTGGAAGCCGCCGCTGACCAAGGTCCTTGACCATGATCGTGTCGATCCGCCCAAGCGATCTTAACAGGAAAAAGACCGTTATCGGGATTAAAATGGTGATGATGACGACCTGGATCACAAGCAGGATTTTCGCCCCTTTCGGTAAATATCCGCCATCGATCATCAGATAGTACAGGACGGCGAATAACGGAATGAAAATCGGGTGATAGAGATATGAAAAAAAGGGAAGGAATCTTTTCAAAATATCCGGATTACATCTTTCTCCTCAACCTTGCAACGGGAATATCGAGCAGATCCCGGTATTTTGCAATGGTGCGGCGCGCAATCGGGTAACCTTTTTCCTTTAATATGTCGGCAAGCTGGTCGTCGGGAAGCGGTTTCGATTTATCTTCTTCCTCAATGATGTCTTTGAGTATTTTCTTGATTTCGATGGTTGAAACTTCCTCGCCCTGATCGTTCGTCATTGCTTCGGAGAAAAATTCCTTGATGAGTTTCGTTCCGTACGGCGTTTCGACATATTTGCTGTTCGCAACGCGCGAAATCGTAGAAATGTCAAGACCGACCATTTCGGCAATGTCTTTTAATATCATCGGACGCAATTTCGCCTCATCGCCATCGAGGAAATATTCGCGCTGGTATTCCATGATCGCGTTCATCGTAACATAAAGTGTTTCCTGACGCTGTTTGATGGCATCGATGAACCATTTCGCCGAATCGAGTTTTTGCTTGATGAACATCACCGCATCACGCTGTGCGGCCGACTTCTCGCGCGAGTCCTTGTATGTCTGCATCATTTCCTGATAGTCGCGCGACACATGTAAAGTCGGTGCGTTCCTGCCATTAAGCGTCAGCTCGAGTTCACCATCGACGATCTTGATCGTAAAATCCGGGACGACATGTTCGATCGCGCGCACACTGCCCGAAAATGCATTTCCCGGTTTCGGGTTTAGTTTTTCGATCTCCTCGATCGCTTTTTTTAATTTTTCATTGGAAACATTGTACTTCGCGGCAAGCTTGTCGTAATGTTTTTTGGAAAAAGCATCAAATTGATTCTCCACAATATCGGTCGCAAGCTCAACCGATTCGGTCGGTGTTTTATGTTTTAACTGGAGTAACAGGCACTCCTGTAAATCACGTGCGCCAACACCTGCAGGGTCGAGTTCCTGGACGATTTTTAAGATTTTTTCAACTGTTTTTTCGTCTGTATAAATTCCCTGGGTGAACGCCATGTCGTCAACGATGTCCGGGATGCTGCGGCGGATGTAACCCATATCGTCGATGCTGCCCACGAGGAATTCGGCGATCTCGCGCTCATCTTCGGTCAGGATGAAAGTATTGAGCTGGTTTAACAGGTCCTGATGAAAGGTGACCGGTGCGGCTAGTGGCGTTTCGCGGACTTCATCATCGTCGGCGTAATTGTTTGCGTGGAGTTTGTAATCGGGCGTTTCGTCATCGCTGAGGTATTCGTCGATGTTGATGTCTTCCGATTCAATGCGGTCGCCTTCTTCATCATCATAATCGTCGAATTCTTCATTTTCGAACTCGTCGTCTTCGATATCATCATCTTCATCCTTGCCTGATTCAAGCGCAGGATTTTCATTCATTTCCTCTTTGATGCGCTGCTCAAATGCCTGCGTCGGCAATTGGATGAGCTTCATCAGCTGGATCTGCTGCGGCGAGAGTTTTTGACTGAGCTTTAAATTAAGTGACTGCTTTAACATGTTTTTACCACGAAGGCGCAAAGGCGCGGATTTAACTTCTGATTATGCGCCTGATACCTTTACGGATCAAAGCGACATTAAAATTAATCAAAAATCCCAAATTCTTACCGGTCAATTTTAAATACGTTAGCAATTGCGCGTGATGCACTTCATTAAGGTCAGATACGGATTTGATTTCGAGAATGATACTTTTTTCTACAAGCAAGTCGATTCTCAAAGTTTCTCGCAAAACGTTGTTTTTGTAGTAAATCGGAATACTGACCTGTCGTTGAATCTGGAGGCCACGTGATCGCAACTCGATTTCAATGCAATTCTCATAAATACTTTCCAGTAAACCCGGGCCGAGTTCCTTATGAACGTGATATGCAGCATCAACGACCTGAGTTGCAATTTCTTCTAAATCAAAATATCGCATTGTTTTAAAAGAAAGATACAACGGTGCGCCAAAAATATTTTACGGTTTTACCACACTTCACGCCTTTGCGCCTTCGCGGTAAATTT
>CBDUBP010000015.1:0-17127 GCA_965365415.1 uncultured bacterium
GCAATATAAAGACAATTGTTTTAATGAACCAACAAAAGAAAAAATTAGAAGATTCGATCCTCATGCTCGACACCCGGAACAAGCGTTCGGAAACCGCACTCGGAATCGTCCTCGACAACAATAACCGGATCATATTTCTGGGAGGACAGAAAATTTCGCCCGAAGCTTCAGCCAAGATTTACTGGAATATGCAAAACCAAGCGGTTTTTGTCGATGCCAATTCATTGCCTCAACCGCCGGAAGGCATGGTTTACCAGGTGTGGCAGATAAGTTACAGGCCTTTCCGCCCGGTAAGCATCGGTTTACTGGATGATTTTAATGCGAATCAAACGAAGATTTTCTCGGTCGACAATGCCGAATCTGCAAATGCGTTTGGAATAACGCTGGAACCTGCAGGCGGGAGCGAATCACCGACACTAGAGCAGTTATACGTGATCGGGAAAGTCTAGATCTCTATTCTTTGTTCCTTCTTCTTCTTTCCTCTTTCATCTTTCCTCTTTCCTCGGCCTATCCCAAATGATCCCAGCAATAATATACATTATTGACCTTTCGAACGGAGGCCAAAGGATACACACATCTGCCGCTGGGAGTATTATTGGCTTTCAACGCGTTGGATATGCAAATGGTATTCTCGCACATCGAATGCTCACTAAGGAAATATTCAAAGTCCCAATTGTATAAAACGCTTTCCGTCGATGTTTCCCTGAAATCCTTCGCGAGGATATGCTTTATCTGTGGAAGAAGTTCATCGAGCGAGTCACATGAAATGGCTGACGTTTCCTTCAGCCTGTGGCGTTTGTTGCCTACCTGTTTTGATTCGCGCAGGTTATTTTTGATGTAGCTGCCGATGTCGAGCAGTATCTCTTCATCCAGTTTGCGGAATTTCAAATCATAATCATCGGTCGTGAAATCTTTCCAGGAATTGAATTCATTCCTGCTGATGAAATACGATTTTATTTTCCGGATCAGGCTCATGCTATGCAGAAAACGTCTTTTTTGATTTTTTATTGAACTTTTTGAATCTCCAATATGAAACGGCTCCAAGAACGAGTACCGATGCGACGGAAATATAAACAAAGCCTGGCGTTACCACCTTATCGCCGCTTGCGTATGAATGCAGTCCGGTAAGGTAGAAATTCACGCCGAAATACGTCATCATGATCGAATAATACGCAAGAATACTCATGAAATTATACATCCACTTGTTGCGGAAAAACGGCACGAAACGGGCGTGGATGACAAATGCATACACCATGATACTGATCAGCGCCCACGTTTCCTTCGGGTCCCAACCCCAATAACGTCCCCAGCTTTCATTGGCCCATTGGCCGCCGAGAAAGTTTCCGATCGTCAGCATGATCAGCCCAATCGTCAGCGCCATTTCGTTGATATACGTGATCTCTTTGATGTTGAGCTCCATTCGGTGCCGGTTCCTGTCATTGGTGAAGATCATCAGCAGCAACGCAACGATTCCGAGGATCATTCCAAGAGTGAACGGCCCGTAGCTGGCCACGATCACAGCCACGTGGATCATCAGCCAATAGGAATTCAGAACCGGCTGCAGGTTAGCGATTGCCGGATCCATCCAATTCCAGTGCGCGATCATCAGGATCATTGCGGTGACGAAAGTTCCCGATGCAACGGTAAGTTTCGACTTCCTGTCGAATGCAAGCGAGAAGAACATCGTTGCCCACGCAACATAAATCATCGACTCGTAGGCGTCGCTCCATGGCGCGTGTCCTGAAATATACCAGCGCGCTATGAGTCCGAGCGTATGAAGCCCGAAAAATACTCCAATCAAAATATGGAAACCGTTGATCGCAATCCTGAGCGCACGCTTTTCAAAGAAAATATTGACGATCGTCAGCAAAAGCATCAGGATACCCGAAAGCATGTACAAATAATACAGCTTCTTGAAAATGTCGTATTTGTTATATAGGATTTCAGCATCAACCTTATCATCCGATGGCATGACCTGTTTGCCGTATCTATGCTGATATTTTGTGATGCCATTCAGATAGAAATCAGACTCCTTATAAGTTTTTGATTCTATCGACTTGCTCAGCGCCATAAGATAAACCGGCAGGATTTGCTTTGTAAATACCGAATCCATCCCTTTCAGCCCGGAACCCTGCAATTCGGGATACGATACCCATTTGTTATTCGCATCATTTGGGATCGGGAAAATCCGCAGAATGCTTCCGCTCAGGGCTGAATTCAACAAATTCACCTTGCGGTCGGTCTCGATGAAATCCTTTTGGAATTGATTCGGAACTGCAGCAGCATAAGCCTTGTCGAGATAAGGTGAGAGTTTATAATTTCCCTTTTCGTCAAAGAATCGGATGAAAGGCGCATATTTCTCTTTTACATCAATTCCGATGATCTTCCGGATGCTGTCGTTACCGGGTTTCATATAGATCAACGGCACGTTAAACCACGCATTCGGATACATCGTCATCGAAAGAAACGCCTGATCGGCATTCATATCGTTATAAGTATCGCGCTTGCTGACTTTCCGAAGAAGCTCCGATGAAAACGTATTTACCGGCTTCATGCGCCCGCCGTCGTCCTGGATCACAAGGCGTCCGAACTTCGAAGCATGTTCCGCGCTGACCACATTCTTATTGATGAAATCACCGATCTGCGCATCCGACATCGGGGCATGGTCGTGCTGAGCGTTTATGCTAATGCTCAAAAGAAGCAGCATAGTGGTGATAAGTGCAGTTTTTTTCCTTTTGACTTTTTCGAGCTTGCGTTTCAGATCCGCAAAACGCGAATGCTTGGTAAACATGATGGCCATCAGGCCAAAAAATAACAGGAAGTAACCGAGGTAAGTGATGTTCGTTCCCCACCAGTCGTGGTTTACGGATAGAACGGTTCCCTTTTCATCAGGTTTGAACGATGCCTGGAAAAAACGATAGCCCTTATGGTCGAGGATATGGTTCATATAAATGCGTGCCTCGAACGGCTTTTCTTTGTCGACGACCGTAACTTTACTTTCGAATGATGCATAACTGCGCTCGCTTCCCGGATATTTCGTCGCAATGAAATCGTCCAGTTTTATTCCGAATGGAAGTTCGTATACTTTGCTTCCGAAGAAAAGCGTAAAATCAAGATTACCGATTTTTATCGTCTGCGGCTCGCCCTGTTTCCCTTTAGATCCTACGAGCGTGACTTCCTGCGACTTCCCTTGGGATTCAACGATTACTGTCAGCGCATCATCTGTTTCCTGGTCTTTAAAATCGTTGTTTGATTTGAAGGATTTAACGCCTTTCACTGCCGGTTCCGGAAATACGAATTGCGCACCGCCAACATTGTATAAAGACCTCATCATCAGCGGCTGTGTCGAATCTTTCGCCACTTTTCCTTCAAGCTTGTCGGCCATTCTCATGAACTGGCCTTCAAATGGTGTCTGGATTGTGTATTGCTCGCCTTCGGTTGAAATGTTGATGGCGCCTTTTGTAAAATTGTTCAATGCGAATAGCACATTGTGGATATTCTGGACTTCGCCCGATTTAAGAAAATGCTCGTGGCGTTGCCCTCCGCCGGATTCTACCATTTTCAAATACACCTCGCCTTTCTCGTCGGGCCGGATCGTCTCCGTTGCTCCCATCACAAAATCTTTATGCCTGATCGTAAATGGAATGTCGCTGAATTCGCCCGAGAGGCTAAAATCATTATTGGTTACAGGCGAAAGGATCAATGATTTTTCAAATGTTCGGCGCCGCGGCTGCCCTTTATAATCACCATCAACATAAGCGGTGATATAAGCTTTGTCGGAGTAGAATGTATTTTCGGTCTTGCCTTCATCGATCGGCATAATACCTTCATAGCTGATATACCTGGTGATAAATGCGCCCAGCAGTATCAGGATAAACGAAAGATGAAGCGTCAGCGTCGCCCACTTCTCTTTCTTGTACAATTTGTATCGGCCGATGTTCAGCAGGAAATTGATCATAAAAAACAGCATGATAGCTTCAAACCACCAAGCATTGTAGATCATGATCCGCGCGGTATCGGTATTGTATGCGTCTTCAATAAAAGTGCCTGCCGCCATTGCCACTGCAAATGCGATAAAGAGAAAAGCCATTAAACGCGTGGAGGAAAAAAAGGCGATGATTTTATTATACATCGTAGGAATTTTAGCGTCGCAAAAGTACGTAAAATTGTTGGTCTTACTTTGTTTGCGCCGTCATCACATCGCCAAAAATTGTTAATTTTGCCGAATGGTCAAAGTCAGTATCATCGGGTCAGGGAACGTAGCACAGCATCTGATTTCTGCATTCACAAACAGCCCGGCGGCCGAACTTGTCCAGATTTATGCGCGCAATCCGTCATCTGTCAGCAACTTGGTGTCGGAACGCCAAATCGTAACCGAACTTTCGGCCTTATCTGATGCAGATCTATACATCATCGCGGTTTCAGATAATGCGATCCCGGAAATATCCAAGGAACTCAAATTTTCGGGACGGCTCGTGGCGCATACCGCCGGCAGTCTGCCACTATCGGTTATAGACAGAAAGAACCGTGCGGCGAGTTTTTATCCATTGCAGACATTCAGCAAAAGTAAGGCACTAAATTTCAGGGAAGTTCCGCTATGCATCGAAAGTTTAAATGATGCTGACCTGGCCGTGGTTGAATCTGCTGCCAAAGCGATATCCGATCATGTTTTTAAAGTCGATACAAAACAACGGCTGGCTCTTCACGTTGCGGCAGTATTCGTCAGTAATTTTGCAAACCACATGTACAGCATAGGCGAAGATATTTGTGCCAAAAATAATTTACCATTCGACATGCTCAAGCCGCTGATCGCCGAAACGGCCCTGAAAGCGCAATTGTTATCGCCGGCAGAGGCCCAAACCGGGCCTGCGAAGCGAAATGATACGATCACCATCAGTACGCACCTCGAATTTTTGAAAGATTCGAAAATTGCTGAAATATACAATGTCATTACCAAATCAATCAAAACATGGGACTGAGTTACAAACAGTTGATGAATAACATTTCGACATTCATTCTTGATGTCGACGGCGTCCTGACCGACAGCTCAGTTCACATCACCTCGACGGGCGAAATGCTCCGAACAATGAACATTCGCGACGGTTATGCGATGAAGGCGGCAGTTGAGAATGGATTCAGGCTAATTGTGATTTCCGGAGGAAGCAATGAAGGCGTCAGGATCAGGCTGCAAAATCTGGGTATTTCCGATATCCATCTCGCGGTGAACGACAAGGCGCGAATGTTTCAGGAAATTTGCGACATGTATGGAGTTTCACGCGAAAATGTATTATACATGGGCGACGACCTTCCGGATTTCCATGCGATGAAACTTGCGGGGCTCGCTGCTTGTCCGCAGGATTCGGTGCCAGAAATCAAAAGGATATCACAGTACATCTCGCACCGGAATGGCGGTCAGGGTGCGGTTCGTGATGTAATCGAACAGGTGATGAAAGTTCAGGGAAAATGGATGACAAATTTCAACGCACAATACGATTGATGGATTTTTTAAGATTGATCAGATGGCCTAATTTATTGATGATCGCGGGAATGCAGATCATTTTCCGCTATGGATTTTACCGCATGCAGGGCGTTGTTCCCGCGCTGTTCGATTACCAGTTCGCATTGCTCGTTTTATCGACCCTGTGCATCGCCGCGGCCGGATATATTATCAACGATATCAACGACCAGGCGACCGATCGCGAAAACAAGCCTCGGCGCATGATCATCGGAAACAGAATATCCGAATCCATCGCATTCAACTGGTACGTCGGACTGAACATTGCCGGCGTTGCAATTGGATTTTTTCTTTCACACGCCGTCGGGCGGCCGTGGTTTACACTGATTTTTATGATCATGGTCCTTTTACTGTACCAATATTCTCTGAACCTGAAAAGAACGCTGCTGCTTGGAAATCTGGCCGTGGCATTCATGGTTTTTCTAAGCGTCATGATCCTGGGCATATTCGACCTCTTCCCTATCCTGACGACCGGGAACCGCGCATACCTAAGCGTCATTTTCGGTGTTTTGCTCGATTATGCGATCTTCGCGTTTATCATCAATCTTGTCAGGGAAATCGTTAAAGACCTTGAAGATGTAGACGGTGATTACAATCAGGGAATGAATACGCTCCCGATCGCGGCGGGTGTAAAACGTACGGCACGGGCAGTATTTTGGCTGAGCCTGATACCTGTCGCGCTTGTCCTGTTTTACATCTATCAATACTTTTTTAATACAGGGTTAATGTATGCCGTGGTTTACAGCCTGATTCTCGTGGCAGCACCGCTTGTTTATTTTTCAATAAAGATGTGGGACGCGTCATCAAAAAAGGATTTTTCACATCTGTCGCTTGTTTTGAAGCTGATCATGCTTTTCGGGATCATATCGATTCTTATCGTTTCATATAACATCCTCAACCATGCTTAGGAAGAAACTTGAAGGCTATCGGATCATCCTCGCCTCGGGTTCGCCACGACGCCAGCAGTTCTTACTGGATCTTGACATCAACTTTGAGATTCGGCTGAAAGACGTTGAAGAGATCTATCCGGATCATTTGACCGGTGAGGAAATTCCCGATTACCTGGCAAAACTTAAAGCATCCGCGTTTGATGGTGAGTTACAGGAAAACGACATCCTGATTACAAGCGATACGATCGTCTGGCATCAGGGCGAGGCATTGGGGAAACCAAAAGACTATGACGATGCATTTGCGATCATCAAAAAATTATCGGGTTCGACGCATGAGGTGATCACGTCGGTCTGCATTAAAACCATCTCAAGTACAGATGTTTTTAATGAAATGACAAAAGTGACGTTCAATTTCCTTGAGGATGACGATATCAAATATTATCTTGATAACTTTAAACCTTACGATAAAGCCGGTGCCTATGGCATTCAGGACTGGATCGGACTCGTGGGCGTCGCACGGATCGACGGTTCGTACGCAAATGTCATGGGCTTGCCAGTCGATCTTGTTTACCAATATTTAAAAAATCATGCTGATGGAAATCCGTGAAGAATATTTTTACCAGATCGTTGCCACGGTCATCATCCTGCTGACGGCGATCATCATCCGAACGGTTTCAGCCGGGCTTGTCAGGCGGTATGCGATGGTCAGCGAGATATTGGAACATCGGCGGAATCTCGTCATAAAATACATCAGCATTTTGATCACGGTGCTTACCGTTACTGCAATTTTTGTCGTTTGGGGTGTTGATGCAGATTATATTTTTACGACTTTTTCTGCGGTGCTGACAGTAATTGGAGTTGCGTTGTTCGCGCAGTGGAGCGTCCTGAGCAACATCACATCCGGCATGATCATTCTGTTTACCTTCCCGTTCAAGATCGGCGACATCATCAGGATCCACGATAAGGATTTCCCGATCGAGGCCGAGATCGAAGACATCCAAACTTTTCACACCCTTTTAAAGACACGCGACGGCGAGCAGATCTCGTATCCCAACAACCTGCTGCTCCAGAAAGGCATTTCCGTTGTGCGCGACGGATTCAGCGACAAGGAATTTACCGATTAGCGCATACCTTACAATTCTGCAATTTTTTATCGTTCCTGTGTAACGCGGGATGGCCTGCATTATCGGATTTTTGTCAAAGAATTCCTAAGTTTTCAAGACATGCCTTAATATGTCTATATTTAGGAAAACTAAATCTGCGTGTACATGACCGGCACTTTGAAATTTCCGTTCTATGCGAAGCTGGCCTTTTCGCTTGTCAGCCTTATCGCCTTATTTGTGATCTTGTATTTCGGACAGGGAATTCTAGTTCCGCTGATCCTGGCGGCACTGTTCGCCATTCTTCTTGGACCCGTCAATAATTTTCTCAGATTCAAATTGCGGTTTCCGCATGTCATCGCATGCATAGCCACGGTCATTTTATTTGTTCTCTTTTTCGCCGGGATCATTTTTTTCCTTTCGTGGCAGATCAGCGACATGATGAGCGATTGGGGAAAGATCAAGGCGAATGTCAATATTCATATCGACAACCTTCAGAATATGATCCTGCGGAATTTCAATCTGAGCAAGAGTGAACAAAGTGAGATGCTCAACAGCGCCGCCGAGGATACGGGCAAACAGATTGTCGGAAACACCCTGATCTCCGTCAGCGACACTTTGGCCAACCTTATCTTGCTGCCGATCTATACGTTTCTGTTCCTTTATTACAGGACACATTTTTTCAAATTCCTCTGTAAGCTTTTTAAGAAAGACCATCATCCCAAACTTCAGGATATCGTCATGCAGGTGCGCGTATCGATCCAAAGTTACATCACTGGACTGTTTGTGCAAATGCTGACCGTTTCGACACTGACGACGATCGGATACCTTATTATTGGTGTCGAATATGCATTCCTGCTTGGTGTCATCACCGGTTTGTTAAACCTGATACCTTATATAGGGATCGCGTTCGCATGTGTGCTAAGCGTTGTGGCATCGTTGACAGGAACGCCTGATTTGTCGATCGTGGCGGGGGTTGTAGTCGTGAATGTGATCGTGCAGTTTGTGGATAATAATTTCCTGGTTCCGCTGATTGTCAGCTCGAAAGTCAAGATCAACGCGCTCGTTTCGATCGTCGGCATCATCGTCGGAGGCGCAATTGCCGGAGTTGCCGGAATGTTCCTGGCGATCCCCATCATTGCCATCCTAAAAGTCATTTTCGACCGCATTGATGAACTCAACCCATGGGGTTATTTGATGGGTGACGACATCCCGAAAACTTTCACCTGGCACCGGATCAGGTTGCCTTTATACAATGCCGATTCAATCAAAGAAACCGTGACGGTCACCGCGCCTGAAACGCCATCGATAAAATTTACGGAAACCACAACCGATCCCGACGAACAGAAGATAAAATGATAGCAGCAAAAGCAAAATCGGTTTTATTAAACATCGGCGATACGTCGCTGTTCCTCGTGCGCGTGTTCAAACACACGTTCTCACGAGGTTTTGAATTTAATGAATTCTTAAAGCAATGTTTCCAGATCGGAAATAAATCGCTGGCGCTGATTTCGATTACCGGGATCATCGTCGGGCTCGTACTGACAATCCAATCCCGGCCGGTGCTGGTTGATTTCGGCGCCGAATCGATGCTTCCCGGAATGGTTGCCATTTCTATCATCAGGGAAATGGGACCGGTCATCTCGGCGTTGATATGTGCCGGAAAGATCGGTTCGGGAATGGGTGCCGAGCTTGGCTCGATGCGCGTCACGGAGCAGATCGATGCGATGGAAGTTTCATCGATCAGTCCGTTTAAATTCCTGATCGTACCACGCGTTCTTGCCGCGACTTTGATGATGCCGATCCTTACACTTTACGCCGATGCGCTCGGAATTTTTGGCAGCTGGATCGGGGCTAACATAAAAGGTGACATGAATTTAGTGCTGTTTACTACTCAGGCATTTTCAAGTGTCGAATTCAGTGATCTTTTCCCGTCGATCATTAAGACGTTCTTTTTCGGATTGGTCATCGGTCTGGTCGGATGCTATAAAGGATTCAACGCCGGACGTGGAACAGAAAGTGTCGGTATCGCTGCGAATTCCGCCGTAGTGATGGCTTCGCTCCTCGTAATTGTAGTCGACCTTATCGCGGTGCAAATCACAGACCTTATCAACCAATGAAAAACGAAAATACAAAGCGTGAGGCGGTAATCGAAATCGAAGGACTGGCGAAAAGTTTTGGCGGGCTTGACGTTTTAAAAGGACTTTCGCTGAAATTGTTCAGGCAGGAAAACCTTGTGGTGCTGGGGAAATCGGGAACCGGGAAATCGGTATTGATCAAATGCATTGTCCGTTTGCTTGAACCCGATGCCGGCAGCATAAAAGTCCGCGGTGAGGAAGTAACCGGGCTCGGTACGCAGGAACTGAATGAGATCCGCAAAAAGATCGGATTCCTTTTCCAAAGCGGCGCGCTGTACGATTCGATGACGGTTCGGCAAAATCTTGAATTTCACCTTCGGCGCATCAGAAAAGGAATGAAAGAAGATGAAATCCGGGCAAAAGTTGAAGAAGCACTTGAGAACGTCGGGCTTCCCGATGCGATCGACAAAATGCCCTCGGAACTGTCGGGCGGTATGCGAAAAAGGATCAGCCTTGCCCGCACTATCATCGTCGATCCCGAAATCATGCTTTACGACGAGCCGACAACCGGCCTTGATCCGATCACATCCGACGAGATCAGCCAATTGATCAACGATGTCAGGAAAAAATATAAAACATCATCGATCATCATCACGCACGATATCGAATGCGCGCGGACCGTCGCCGACCGGTTCGTCATGCTCAATGAAGGCGAAGTTTATAAGGAAGGATCGCTCGATGAATTTGAAAACGCAAGAGATCCGTTCATATCTGCATTTTTTAACTCCAAACAGGAAGCAAAATAAACATCATGAATACGCAATCATCTACTTTTAAGATACGCCTCGGACTCTTTGTTGCAGTCGGACTGGCTTTATTCATTCTGGCCATCTTTGTCATCGGCAAACAAAAGAATCTGTTCGACCCGGTTGTTTCATTACATGCGCGATTCAGTAACGTGAGCGGGCTGCAGGTTGGTAATACGGTCCGATTTTCCGGGATCAATGTCGGCACGGTCGATAACATCAGGATCCTGAATGACACGACGGTGCAGGTGACGATGATGATAAAAGAAGATGTGAAGAAGTTCATCAAAACAGATTCGGAGGTAGGCATCGGATCGGAAGGCATCATTGGAGACCGCCTGCTTACGATCTCTTCCGGAAGTCCGGGCGCACCGGTCGTGAAAAACAACCAGCTGCTCGCGTCCTACGAACCGATCGAAACGGATGAGATCATGCAAAGTGTTCATATTACTGCCGGAAATGCGGCTGTCGCAACACAGGAACTCGGTGAGATCCTGTTTAAGATCAATAATGGCGAAGGAACTCTCGGACGTCTTCTCAATGATGAAAAGATCGCCGACAATCTCGATGCCACTATCGGAAACCTGAAAACAAGTTCACGCAAACTTGACGAGAACATGGAAGCGGCAAAGCACAACTTCCTGCTGCGCGGCTATTTTAAAAAGAAAGAAAGGGAAAAGCAAAAACGGGAAGAGGAACGCAAAAAAGCCGAAGAAAAGGCTAAAAAAGAGGCTGAAGAAAAAGCACGCAAAGATGAAAAAAGTTCCGACAAAAAAGACGCCGACAAAAATTCCGAGAAGAAAAAATAGTGTTTAACAGGATTACATTTACAGAAGTACGAATCGTGTAAAATTTTCGGCAATTTCTGTAACAGCTGCGTGGCCTCATTACCGCAAATTTACAACCATACATCAAACTGCTACTTGCGGTTTTAAAATATGTATGCGAAGTGAAAATAATGAAGCCTGAATCCTTTACTTTTTTAGGTAACCTACTGGCCACTGCCGCGCCGCAAAAACCCGGACTGACAATCCGGCAACAACTTCAATTTCAATTCAAAATGCCATTTCAAATACCGGCATTTCGAGGCGCGCAGTTCAAACAAAAAAACAATGAGAAACGAAATTAACGCGCGGCCTGCCCGGAAAAATGTGATTGACGCCGCATTCATGTCGGACGTAAACCTCGATCACCTGCTGCATCCGGCGGGGTCGCTTCCGGAAATCCTTTTTGTGACCTCATATCCGCCACGGGAATGCGGCATAGCAACTTATTCGCAGGATCTGATCCAGGCGCTGAAGCAAAATTTTGAACACAGTTTTTCCATCAGGATATGCGCACTTGAAAATAATTACGAGAAGCACGAATATCCCGCCGAGGTAAAATACATCTTAAATACCCAAAGATGTGACGCTTTTGCGGCCGTTGCGAATACGATCAACCGCGATCGTCAGGTCTCACTGGTAATATTCCAGCATGAATTCGGTTTTTTTGCCGACTGCCCGATTGAATTCCAGTCGTTTGTCAGGACGATCGACAAGCTAAAAGTCATGGCGTTTCATACGATCCTTCCCCGGATGGATGCGAAATTCAGGGATAATGTCCGCCTGCTTGCCGACGAATCCACGGCACTGATCACGATGACCAATAATGGAAAAGAAATTCTGGCTTCCGAATACGGGATCGACAAAGAGAAAATTTCCGTCATTGCACATGGGACGCATCTTGTGCCGCATCTCGACAAATATGAGCTTCGCAAAAAATACAATGTCGGAGACCGCAAGATACTGACAACCTTTGGCTTGCTAAGCAGCGGCAAATCGATTGAGACTTCGCTTGAGGCGCTTCCTCAAATCATAAGATCGGCACCCGACACGCTTTTTTTGATCCTTGGAAAGACACATCCGGGAGTTGTAAAGAACGAAGGTGAAAAGTATCGTGATTTCCTTCAGGCGAAAATCAAAGAACTAAAGCTTGAAGATCATGTTCGCTTTGTCAACAAATATCTCGAGCTGAACGAATTGCTTGAATACCTTCAACTCACCGACATTTATTTGTTTACTTCAAAAGACAGGAATCAAACCGTCAGTGGTACCTTTGCATATGCCGCAAGCTGCGGCTGCGCAATCGTGTCCACTCCCATCCCGCCGGCGGTCGAGCTTTTAAAAGACAATGCAGGGATTCTTTTTGACTTTGAAAATTCTGAGGAACTTGCTTCTGCAGTCACCAAATTGTTGGGTGATTCTGAACTTAGCCATCAGGTAAAGATCAATGCGCTGCATAAGATCACGGCAACCTCGTGGCAAAATGCTGCGGCTGAACATGCACGGCTTTTCAGTGCACTATCGGGCGGAATGCTTTCATTTAAACTTCAGAAGCCGCCGATCAAACTGGACCATATCAAAAGGCTAACAACGGATTTTGGAATGCTTCAGTTTTCGAAACTCAATCATCCGGATCCGGCAAGCGGTTACACACTGGACGATAACGCACGGGCGCTCATAGCGCTCTGCGAGCATTACGAATTGACGAGAGATGAAGCGGATCTTTCGCTGATTGAGAAATACCTCAATTTCATCAAATTCTGCCAGCTTGAAAATGGAACATTCGTGAATTTCGTTGATTATGACAAGACTTTCACGGATGCAAATGAGTCGGATAATCTGGAGGACGCTAATGGCCGCGCTGTCTGGGCGCTCGGTTACCTGATCTCGACGGGCGACCTTCTGCCTAAATCATTTGTCCGCACCGCAGAAATGATCCTGGAAAATAAAATGCCCAATATTGAAAATGTGCATTCAACCCGAGCGATGGCCTTTATGATCAAGGGACTTCATTATTACAACCTTCAGAATCATTCAAATGCGGTAAAAACATTGATCCGTAAGCTTGCGGACCGGCTGACGCAAATGTTCCTGCATGAATCGACGCGCACCTGGATCTGGTTCGAAAGTTATATGACGTATGCAAACAGCGTACTGCCGGAAGCTTTGCTGTATGCTTACCATGAAACCAATGAACCGGTTTATCTTGAAGTTGCAAAATCGACGTTTGATTTTTACCTGAAGCAAATATTTACAGAACAGGGATATATTAAAGTTGTGTCCAATAAAAGCTGGCTTCAGCGTGATCAGCAGTCTGACCAATTTGGAGAACAACCGATCGATGTGGCCTATACCATCCTGGCACTGAGTCAGTTTAATCAAATTTTTCGTAATTTCGGCTACGAAAGCAAACTTAACAATGCCTTTGAGTGGTTTCTCGGCCGAAACCATCTCAATCAGATCATTTACAATCCGTGCACCGGCGGATGCTATGATGGATTGGAGGAAAAGCACGTCAACCTGAACCAAGGTGCGGAATCAGCGGTGAGCTATCTGTTGGCCAGACTCTGCATTGAAAAGGATTCCAGGCTGAAACGTGCGAGGGAATTGACATCAATTAAAATATCAACGACAAACATTGCGTTTAACGCATAGTCCGAATCAAAAATTTACCGTTATGCTTCACAAGACAAAAATCGGGGTTTGCATGGATAATTCAGTCGCGTACCTGCTGGAAGAGAAAAACCACGAACGAGTCATTACCATCATCGAAGCGGATGATGACGATGATCTTACCATGGATCCAATGGCGCATCCGGCTAGAAAGGACCACAAATTCTTTAAAAAAGTGTTCGACATGGTTAAAGATTTCGATAAGGTTTCGCTATTCGGGCCTGCATCAGCGAAACGTGAATTGCTGAACAGGATTCGCGCAAACAAGCTTTTCCACATTGAGATCCAGAACAATCCTATAGAGGATAACGTTACGGAGACCCAAAAAATCGATTTTATAAACGAATATTTCAGCACATAGTGTTTGAACGGTTCGAACTATCGGAATTAAACTTCAGATTTCGGATATTGCACTACGTAAAATGATATCCCGAATCTCAAAGACCCTGATCGTTTTCCTGATTTACTTTGGTAGTCAGGGTACGTTCGCACAGGTAAAAGAAACCGAAAAGGATTCGGCGCGGATGTATAAGAAGATTGAGGAATTCTCGAAAAAACGCGGATTCACGAAATTCATCCACGGACTGATATTCGAACCGATCAAGACCAAAAAGAAGATAGCGAAGGCGAAACCTAAAAAAGTACCCAAAAAAACGTTTGCTAAATTCGAGGGCAAGATCATCAGGAACATCAACATCGAAACCTTTGATCCCTTTACCATCGCAGAGGAATCCGATCCTGACAAACCTGTAAGGACAATTTCCAAGATCGGCAACAGCCTCCACCTGAAATCAAAAAGGCTTACGATACTCAACCTGCTTCTGATCAAAAAAAACCGTCTTCTTGATTCGCTCCAGATGCGGGAATCAGAGCGTCTGATCCGTAGCCAGCGCTATGTAAGATCGGTTACGATAACACCTGTCCTTGTCGGAAAGACCGATTCGGTGGATGTCAATATTCGCGTGCTCGATGCCTGGAGCCTTATTCCGGATTTCGCCGCATCGAGCAACAGGATGACCATTGCATTGAAGGAGCGAAATTTCTTTGGCCTCGGACACACATTTGAAAACTCCTATCAGAAGGAATTCTCCTCCGGCAACGATTCGTACAGCACGCAATATACCATCCCGAATATCATGAATACCTATATCCGAACCACCTTGGGATATCGGATAGCGCTCGACAACGATTATGAAAAATCGCTGAGCATCGAACGCCCTTTTTATTCACCGCTTGCAAGATGGGCCGGAGGTGTTCTGTTCAACCAACGATTCAGATCGGATACTTTGCCCGATGCGCAATTGGTTTATGAACGACAGTTCTTCAAATCGAATTTGCAGGATTATTGGGGCGGGCATTCATTTATGATATTTAAGGAGAACAATGAAAGCGCACGGACAACGAACCTCATTACGACCCTTCGCTATCTTAACGTCAACTATCGTGAAAGCCCTGCCATCGCTTATGATACGGTGAAGTTTTTTACGGACGAGAAGTTTTACCTCACGGGAATTGGGGTAGCGTCGCGGCAGTACGTGGAAGACAAATACATTTTTAATTACGGCATCATCGAAGACGTACCCGTTGGGCGCGTTTACGCCATAACCGGCGGCTGGCAGGAAAAGAATGATCGTGGCCGCCTTTATCTTGGTGCACGGGTCTCGCTTGGCAAGTACTATAAATGGGGATATTTAAGCTCTAATTTTGAGTACGGAACGTTTTTCAATGAGAAAACTTCGGCGACGGAACAAAGCGCATTTACCGCGCAGGCCAATTATTTCACGAACCTGATCGAATCGGGTAAATGGAATTTCAGGCAGTTCATCAAAGCGAGAATGGTCGTCGGAGCGAATCGTCAGCCTTCGACGGGCGACCAGCTGACAATTAATGAGTCGAATGGCATTCCTGGATTCAATCCCTCGTGGTTCTATGGTACAAAAAAATTAGTACTGACGATTCAGACACAGGGTTATTCCCCGTGGAATTTTGGGGGCTTCAGGCTCAATCCATATATCGGCTGTTCGTTGGGAATACTCGCAAATTCGGGCGAATATTTCATCGGCAACAAAGTATATCCTCAATTTGGTGCCGGCCTCATCATCAGTAACGACTACCTTGTTTTCAGCAACTTCCAACTCAGTTTCTCCTATTACCCATCTATTCCCGGCACGGGCGAAGACATACTTAAAACCAATGCCATGAGTACGGAAGATTTCGGATTTCAAAATTTCGATCTTAACGAACCGCGTACAGTAGATTTCCAATAGTGCTAATGATACAATCTTTTTAAAAAATTGTGTAAATAGAAATTGTAAGGATTTACACAATTTTATAATTGAAAATCAAAATCCTTTCAACATGAAAAAACGCCTATTGCTATTATTGACGTTGCTTATGACTCTCGCATTTTCACCGATGCAGCTTCAGGCCGCCGAATCCGATCCTGTAACGGTTTCAACCGGCAATCCCGAGGACGATGAAAAAGCCAAGGCATTGCTTGCACGGCTTGACGAGATCAAGAATATGGATAAGTCAAACCTCTCCCGCGCCGAGAAAAAAGAATTGCGCAAAGAGGTTCGCGAGATCAAATCTCAGCTTCGCGCCACTGGAAACGGAGTTTATCTTTCGATCGGGGCAATTATCATCATCATCCTTTTGCTAATCCTGTTACTTTAAGCCATGAACGTCAAAAGAACATTCGGTACAGTCCTTACGATCCTTGGGATTCTGGGATTGATCTACGCAGCAGTCATTTTCGTTCAGGGAGGCGAAGGTTACAAATCGCTCGCTGTTTTTGGAATACTCGGTTTGATTTTCTTCATATCCGGTATCGGATTGGTCAAAAGAACGAAAGACGAAACATAGAGGAGCAAACGCTCCTCTTTTTTTTGAAGAATTCACATCCAGTTCGCAAAAGTATTATTAACTTTCCTTTAAGTATTGTCGTATGTCGGAATCTGATGTGAATTTTATAATGTAGAATCTTTTTTTTGTAACACATATCCGGCCTGCTGGTCGTTACTTTGTAAGAGCTAACATTAAAAAGAAAGTCATGAAAACCATATACTTTATCCTGTTATCTATCGCAGTATTACCCTGGCAGAATGTTGCTGCACAGACTTCCGTAACAACCGACATTCAGGCATCTGTTACTGCTGAAGAATCACTTCCTGTCCTGGGAACCAGATATTACTATTATCCGAACCTTGATGCATATTTCGATACTCAGGAAAATCTTTAC